>DATNDF010000053.1 GCA_035607015.1 Candidatus Angelobacter sp.
GTCACCACTGTCATCGCCCCCCAAAACAGAATATCAATGACTGACTCGATGAGGACCACTTCACGGATCAGCTTGAACGGCAGCTCATCCATCCCGACCAGGATGATTGCCGCGGCCAGATTCACGACGATGTAAATCAGAAAGAACAGTCGCACGGTCAACAGCACGGCCTCGCGGAATGTATAGACGTCGTCAAACCAATTGGACAGGAACAGATACCAGGTCAGCAATGCGATGATCACGCCCTTGATCGGCAGGATGATGTTCCGTTCGACCGATCGGACCCGGGTCGTCTGGTGACCGTAATCCGGTGCCTGGCTGGTCAGCCAGTCCGGCAAACGCAACCAGTCCGGAGTCCGGAAGAAGCCCGCGATCTTCGAATCATGGCGCGTAGCGAAACTCATGGCCTCGGTCCAATCATACGTGGTTTCACTCGCTTACGCCAGCAACTCCAATGCCCGCGCGGCGATTTTTTCCACCTCCCAAAGCCGGCCAAGACCCTCGTAACCGCATGACAACATCCCCTGCTCTGGACCGATGAATTCCGCACCGCGCTCCTTGAGGGTTGCCACATTCTGTTGCGTCGCGGGATGGAGCCACATCTTGCCATTCATCGCGGGCGCAATAAGAAATCTCGCCCGTGGATTCAACGCCAGCGCAATGCATGTCAATGCATCGTCAGCGATCCCATGCGCAAGTTTCGCAAGGTTGTTGGCCGTCGCCGGCGCAATCAGGAGCAGGTCCGCCTCGTCCGCCAGGCGGACGTGCGCCGGCTTCCATCCCTCTTCCTCGTCGTAAAGGTCCGTCACAACGGGATGCCGCGACAGCGTCTTGAACGGCAGCGGTGTGATGAACCGGAGCGCATCCGCGGTCATGACGACGTTCACCTCGGCGCCCTGACGGGTCAGTTGACTCGTCAAATCCGCCGCCTTGTAAGCCGCGATGGAACCGGTCACGCCAAGCACGATATTGGGGCCCGCCGGTTTTGAACCCTCGCGTTTTGACTTTGGAGTCATATCTCCGGTGGCTGCGCACGAACCTGTCTCATTTTCTCCGCGGCCAGAATCATCTGAACACGCCGCAAATCCTCGGGAATGGTGGTGCTGATCAACAGATAATCAAAGTGCTTCCACTGTGCGATCTCCTGGCGCGCCACACTCAAACGTTTTTGGATGGCGCCTTCGGAATCCGCCCCCCGTTTCCGCAGCCGTTTCTCCAGTATGGCCAGACTTGGTGGTGTCAAAAAAACCGAAACAAGCGCGGCGCCAAGCTCGGAATCTTCCGTGGCTTTCTGCCGGATCGCTGCGGCGCCTTGCACGTCGATGTTTAACACCACGTCCCGGCCCTGCCGGAGCTTGTCCAGGACCTCGCACTTCAGCGTTCCGTAGCGGTTGCCAAAAACCGTGGCGTGCTCAAGAAAATCCCCCGCATTCACCCGCTTGAGAAATGTTGCCGGGTCGAGAAAATAATAATCCACGCCGTCCCGTTCACCGGCGCGCGGAGGGCGGGTCGTGCAGGTAATGGCGCGGACGATATCCCCATTCGCTGCCAGTAATTGCTGGCAAAGCGTCGTCTTGCCGCCGCCGGACGGCGCGGAAATGACCAACAGCAATGGGCTGGCCCGCCGTCTGCCACCGTCAACGGTTGCTTGCTTCTCTCCACTCATTCAACGTTCTGCACCTGTTCGCGGAATTTCTCCAGCTCGGCCTTCAACGCCACCACCTCGCGCGAAATCAAACTGTCGTTCGCCTTTGAGCCAATGGTGTTCACTTCCCGGTTCATCTCCTGCGCCAGAAAATCGAGCGTGCGGCCGATCGGGTCCTTTGATTTCACGCAGTCCTCGAATTGCTGAAAATGGCTTTGCAAGCGTGTCAATTCCTCCGAGATGTCGGAACGGTCGGCAAAGTAAACGATTTCCTTGAGCAACCGTTCGTCGTCCACTCCCGGCATTTCCAACCCTGCATTCTTGATCCGATCGCGCAATTGCTCCTGAAAACGCGCCACAACTTCCGGAGCCTGCTTCTGGACGCGCTCGACCGATTTGCGCGCCATGGCAATCCGCCTCTCCAGATCCTTCGCCAGGTGCGCCCCTTCCCGCTCGCGCATCTTGATCAACCCGTCAAGCGCTTTTCTCAAGGACTTCTCCACCGCCTGCCAGAACGCCCCGGCGTCCGCCAGGTCTTCGCCGGTCTGCAGCACGCCCGGCACGCGCAGCAGGGTTTCCAGCGTGACCGGTCCCGCCAGTTTCAGTTCCCTGGCCAGCCGGTTCAATTCCCGCGAATACGCCCGCGCCAGTGCCGCGTTCAGTTTGACCTGACCCGAACAGCTTCCGTCGGACGCGTGCAGCGAAACCTTGACGGTTAACCGACCGCGCGCAATGCGGCGGTTGACCTCGTCGCGAATACGCGATTCCAGTGCTTCCAGTTCCCGGGGCAGATAGACGGAAATCTCGCTCTGCTTCCGGTTCACCGAGGTGAGCTCGACCGTGACCTTGAAGCCGTCCTGGGCGCACTCGCCGCGTCCATAACCCGTCATTGATTTCATCGAGCGGGGAATATGGGGAAAGGCGGCTGAAATGTCGAATGGCGAATTGCCGCGCGTCCGACTGTCTTTGTTTGCCCGACGCGCGGCGCAAAGCGGGGACGACAGATTCACCCGCCGCCGATGCTCTTCCGCAGATTTTTGTCCGCCGGGCCTGTGAAGGATGAAGATGGGGTATTGGAAAAACTCCTTGCCCGCGTTCCACCGTCGGCAATAAGCTCTCCGCTCGCAATCACTTTTCACGTCCGCAGTCATTTTATCGAACATGAACGCAAGCAAACCACCGTTTCCCTTTTTATACCTTGCCGCACTGCTGCTCGTCTCGAATCCGCTGCGCGCGCAAACGCCGGAGTGGATCTGGCACGATAGCAAGGGCAAGGCACCGGATGAGGACGAGGTCCGTTTCTTCCGCAAATCGTTCACGCTTGATAACACCGTGACAAAGGCCGTGATTTCAGTCGCGGCGGACAATGAGGCCATCGTTTATGTCAACGGCCGGCGCGCTGCGCAGAACAGGAGCTGGCAGCATGCCAGCGCGGCCAACGTTACATCGGCACTTGTGAAGGGGGAGAACGTCGTCGCCATCCGCGGAAGAAACAACGGTGGTCCCGCCGGTGTTATTCTGAAGCTGGAACTCACGCTTGCGGACAACCGCAGCGAAACTGTCATTACTGATCCGACGTGGGTCTCCGCCGAAAGGGGAAGCACCGGCTGGGAAAAGCCCGGTTTCGACGCGAGCGCTTGGGCGAAGGTCGCGAGCCTTGGCAAACTCGGCGTGCAACCGTGGGGTGATGTTTTCGTGGTTCCGCACGCCACAACCCCGGAAAAACTGGCCGTGCTGCCGGGGTTCAAAGTCGAACTGATCCGGTCCGCCGAGCCCGGCGAAGGTTCATGGGTCAGCATGACGGTTGACTCGAAGGGCCGCCTCATCATGTCACCCCAGGAAAACGACCCGCGGATGATCCGCGTAACGCTCTCGAATTCTGGCCAGGTCGCGAAGGTTGAGCCGATCAACCTGCCCGTCGGCTCGGCGATGGGTCTGCTTTACGCGTTCGACTGTCTCTACGTCAGCGGCAACGGCCCGGACGGCCTGGGTCTTTATCGCCTGCGTGACACGAACGGCGACGATCAGTTCGACAAAGTGGAATTCCTCCGGAAGTTTGAAGGTGCCGCCGGTGAACACGGCTCGCACGCCGTCGTGCTTGGTCCGGACAACATGCTGTATTACATACATGGCAATTTCGTGAAGCTTCCGGCGGACCTGTCGCCAAACTCGCCACACCGCAACTATGCGGATGACGTGATTCTTCCGCGCATGGAGGATGGCAACGGCTTCGGCGCCGGCAACAAACCGCCCGGCGGTTTCGTGTTGCGGATGGATCGCGACGCGAAGAACTGCGAATTGTTCGCCGCCGGTTTTCGCAACACCTACGACATCGCGTTCAACGCCGACGGCGAACTGTTCGGCTTCGACAGCGACATGGAATGGGATTGGGGCATGCCGTGGTACCGGCCTATTCGCATCGTGCACATCGTCAGCGGCGGCGACTACGGATTTCGCGAGGGCAGCGCGAAGTGGCCGGAATATTACCCCGACAGTCTCCCTCCGGTTGTCAATATCGGCATCGGCTCGCCGACCGGGGTAAGGTTCGGGACGAAAAGCAATTATCCGGAGAAATACAAACGGGCGTTTTTCGCGATGGATTGGTCCTACGGGCGAATCCTCGCCGTTCATCCCACGGAGAACGGCGCGACCTACTCCGGGACGTTTGAAAACTTTGTCGCCCCGCAAGGACTGACTGGCAATGCGCCGAAGGCGACGCTCAATGTCACCGACTTCGAATTCGGTCCTGACGGGGCGATGTATTTCACGACCGGCGGTCGCGGCACACAGGCAGGTTTGTATCGTGTGAGTTACGTCGCGCAGGCAGCGCCACGCTCGGCGGTGTCCCCGTCGCCGGAAGGAAAATCGGCTGCTGAGGCCCGCGCTTTGCGTCACAAACTCGAAGCCTTCCACGGCAAAACGGATCCCGCCGCCATTGACTTCGCGTGGCCGCATCTTGACAGCCCGGATCGTTGGATTCGTTACGCCGCCCGCATTGCCATTGAGAGCCAGCCGGTCGAGCAATGGCAGGCGCGCGCACTGGACGAATCGCGCACCCAGGCGTCACTTACCGCGCTGCTCGCGCTCGCTCGCCGCGGAAATTCTGCGGCGGAGAAGGAGTTGTTGCAGGCGCTGGGCCGCCTGGCCCCCGACCAGCTCGACGAAATGCAGAAACTCGAAGCGTTGCGCGTTCTGGAAGTGGCCCTCATCCGCCTCGGCAGGCCCGATGAGGATACGATCAACGGAATCATCGGCGCTGTGGATCCGTTGTATCCGGCGAAAAGCTTCCCGCTGAACCGCGAATTGTGCCAGTTGCTCGTCTATCTCGAAGCACCCGGAGTCGTGCCCAAGACGCTGGCACTGCTCGATTCAGCGCAGACTCAGGAGGAACAGATTTGCTACATCGTTGCGTTGAGGAATCTGAAGACCGGCTGGACCATGGAGCAACGCAGGCACTACTTCGGCTGGTTCAACCAGAGCCGCGAAGGCATCAGCCACCCGCTGGATACCTTCAAATGGTTTGCCGACGTCGGCCAGGCGTATCACGACGGGGCGAGCTTTCCGAATTTCATCAAAAACATCCGTAAAGAGGCCGTCGCGTCGCTTTCCGACGACCAGCGCGCGGAACTGGCGTCCGTCATCGCGGGTCCGCAAAATGCCACCAAGCCGTCCGCCGTGCAGCGCTCATTCGTGAAGGAATGGAAAATGGATGATCTTGCGCCGGCGCTGGACCAGTTATCGCATGGCCGCAACTTTGCCAGGGGCAAACAGGCCTTCAACGACGCCCAGTGCATCCTGTGCCACCGTTTCGGCAACGAAGGGGGTTCGGTCGGCCCTGATCTCACCGGTGTGTCCAGCCGCTTCAACCCCCATGACATCCTTGAGTCCATCCTCGACCCCTCGAAGGTCATCTCCGAACAATTCCAGAATATCACTGTGACGAAAAAGGATGGCGAAGATCTAACCGGCCGGCTGGTCGAGGAAACAAACGACCGGCTGGTGATCGTCGTAAATCCGCTGGCGCCGGACAGCAAAACGGTTGTGAACAAGAAGGATGTTACCAAACGCGAGGCGTCGAAGGTGTCGCCCATGCCGGAAGGTGCCGCAAACATCTTAACGAAGGAGGATATCCTCGACCTGATTGCCTATCTCCAGTCCAACGGCGACAGGAACGCCGCGGCGTTCGCGGCCGGAAAATAATTTTACGAGGCACTGTGAAAAAAGCGAACCTGAACGACATCTCGTGCGTTGAGCGGTGCCCGCCGGACGCGATATATCATCGCCCCTACCGCGGCCGGGCTCTGGCGCCCGCCAACCCGAAAACCGCCCTTCTTGTCTCCCGATCGAACCGCGCGAGCAACTCCGGCGGCGAGGAACAACCACGACCATCCACGGGCCGGATCCAGCCGGAACCATTATGAACAAAGTCTCCTGCCGGGCATTCCATGGCAGTTTGTTTTGTGCGCTGGCCCTTTCGCTCGCGGGCTGTAAGTCATCCGGTGCGAAAAATGTTCCCCCGACCCAATCGGGATTGCCTGAAGTCACCCTTGCATCAAGACCGGTGAAGGAGATCCAGGCAATCACGCGGGAGTTTTTCGTCGGACGCGGGTATGTTGAACGAGGCTCGGAACACGCTTACGAACAGGTCTTCGACAAGCCGACCAAGAGCGGCCGTGCGAGTAAGGCGCTGCGTGTCCGGCTCAGGCTCGTCCGTCAGACGAACGGTTCCTGGCGTTTCGTCGGAAGACCGATGGGCGTCGAGGCGTGGCGCTCCGACCTAGAATCAGAAGTGGATGTTCCTAATGGCGCGAGCCAGATCCAGGGCTTTCTCGAAGAGATCAAAAACCAGATCGAATCGAATCGTTGAGCGCGCCGTTGCCCGCGCGAGGTGGAAGCGGAGGCCAAGTCGGCGCTTCCTGGGAGGCCCGTCGCGCTGAATTCTGCGGCTGACAACGAACAGCCGATTTGCTCTCCTCTGTCACATACGACACCGAACAAAGACGACCGGGCAACGCTTTAACTCGCGAACGAATCCATGAACACCGTGAAACAACTCCGCACCGTCAAAGGCAACACCTCCACCAAAGTTTCCAACGAACTCTCCCGCACCGGCGGCCTGCTCCGCCTCGCGCCAAACTGGGTGCCGCGCTCTTTTCTGCAACCTGGCCTGCGCATCAAGCTGCATCCCGACGACACGTATGCCTACGGTCTCAACCGTGGCGGCATTGACGAACGCTGGTTCGCCTCGACCACGGTCACCGCCAACGAAGGCCGCGCGGCAGACGAGGGCTTGAGTTACTGCGTCGTCGGCAAGGAACGTTTCACGCTGAAGCAGGCGGTGAACGATTGCGGCGCGACGCTCGTCGGCAAGTCGATCTGGAAGAAGCATGGCAAGTGGCCCGTCTATTCCAAGTTCTTCGATAACATGGGGCCGATCCCGCACCACATGCACCAATCGGCCAGACAGGCCAGGCTCGTCGGTCAGGAAGGCAAGCCCGAGAGCTATTACTTCCCGCCGCAGCACAACAACGTTGGCAATAATTTTCCCTACACCTTCATGGGCCTCGAACCTGGCACCACCAGGGCTCAGGTCCGCCGGTGCCTCGAAAACTGGAACAAAGGCGACAACGGCATCCTCGACCTCTCGAAGGCGTACCGTCTCAAGGTCGGCTCCGGCTGGCTCATTGATCCGTGCATTCTCCACGCGCCCGGCAGCCTTTGCACCTACGAGCCGCAATGGGGCAGTGACGTCTTTGGCATGTATCAAAATCTCGTCGAAGGCCGCGAAGTGCCGTGGAGCCTGCTCGTGAAGGACATGCCCCGGAGCAGGCACCATGACCTCGACTTCATCGTGGACCAGCTCGATTGGGATAAAAATGTGGACCCGAGATTCAAGGACCACCACTACCTCGAACCCGTCCCCGTGGCCGACACGCGCAAGGAAGGTTGGGTGGACCGTTGGATCGTCTATGGCAAGGTCGATGGCCAACAGCTCTTCACTGCCAAAGAACTCACCGTCAACCCGGGCGTGAACGCGACCGTGCGCGACAACGGCGCCTATGGACTCATCTGCGTGCAGGGCAGCGGCAGAATCAATGGCCAGCCCTTGGTCAGCCCCAAACTCATCCGTTTCACCGAACTGACCGAGGACGAATACTTCTGCACCGAGGACGGCGCGAAGGCCGGCGTGACCTTCGAGAACACGAGTGAAACCGAGCCGCTCGTGACGCTCCGCTACTTCGGCCCCGAAGTTAATCCCGATGCTCCGGCGATGGGAGCGCACCGGAAGAACAGATTCAATTGAAGACCCCGCCGCCGGAAATGATTGCGAACGGTGACAGGGGAAACGCCCGCTTCTATTCACCCTTCGAAAGGAACGCGCAGGTCCCAACGAACGACGGGGAAAAATGACAGACCGCATCCGGCCTGTTCACGTGCAAGCTTTGGGAATGGCGCATGCCCGTTCTGAGCGAAGAATCGCCACTGAGGATTTTTCAACCGATCAGCGCCCATGAGGCCGTCGCCGAGGTCATTGCCGTGTTGATCGCAGCAGGGAAATCCGCGAACAACTCATCAACGACCTCCAGGCAATCGGACTCGGCAAGCGCCATGCCGCGCGCCGCCGAATAAATGAAGCCGCGGGTTGTTTGCTGCGCGTAACTCAACAGGGCCTGTCGCAACGGCAGCGAATAGAGTGAAAGGATCAAACCGTAAACCACGGTGTGCCAGCCGTGCGCCTCTCCGGCCTGGACGGCGCGCAGGTAACGCTGGACCAGCCGCTGATCGCGCAGCGGACGCAGGCGCTTGAGCTGCGCCTTCCCCGCGCGCTGGCTGGCCGCGGCGAATGCCTCCAGCAACGGTTCGTGCGCGAGCCGGCGATCCAATTCGATCAACTCGCGAACCTCAAAAAGGCCGGCGTGTCTGTGCGCCTCGCAAATGGCGGGCAGTTCCAGAGGATTGAGAACCTGCGTCTGGTATGCCCGCAGAAACTTCCGAAGCGAGGGCAGATCGGTGACGCGCTGAAATGCCTGCGACGTTGCTCCGCCGAGTGCAACCAGCCCCTCCGTGGAGCCTATTTGTGCGGCCAGCAGCCCGGCATCGCCGAAAAAATCTTCGACGACCTGCTGCGCGGTTGTCGGCTGGTGGGTCACGTCAATTCCCGGTAAACCGAATCGCTTTCCGAAATCTGGCGCGACGCTACGCCGATTTGCGCGCGCGCGCCAGACGGAAAGGGAATTCGGCGAAGATTTTTTCGCGCGCGAAAGCGAGTTTTTGCTTGCGTCGCGACATGGGAAAGACGTGCGCGAGCTAACGCGCCAGAGCCAGACTGATCGCCCCCGCGACGGCAACGACACCGCCGGCCACCGAGCGCGGACCCGACCGCTCGCCGTCCATCAGGTGCGCAAAAGGAATGACCACCAGCGGCGTCGTGGCGACGATGGCCAGCACCACGCCGCTGGGCGCAACGCCCAGTGCCCACTGGTAACAGCCCACGCCAACCGTTGGTCCGGCAAGACTATTCAACACCACCCACAGCCAGATCGGAACCGATTTGAATTTTGCCCTCGAGAATTCGGCGGCATTGCCGGCGGCGCGATTGTTTTGGCGCTTCTTCCACAGGATCCACAGCGACGGCGGCAGGGCGAACACGAGGCCCCCGAGGATTCGTTGGTACGCCGCGGTGAGGCCATCGATATCTTGTCCACCCGCCCTCGCGACGGCGTAGGCTTTGCGGCTCACCACCGCGCCGCCGCCCTGGCCAATGGCCGCGATCAATCCCAAAACAATGCCGGCGACCAGGACGTTGCGCGGAATGTGCAGGTGTTCACCCGGCGCGAGCGCAAGGGCGACTCCCGTCAAGATCACGGCCGAAGAAACGAGCTGCGCGGGCGAGAGAGTGGTGCCCATCCAGAGCCACTCCACGAGCGTCGCGAACGGCGCAGCCAGGCAGTGAACCATCAGAATGGTCAGGCGCGGGCCGAGACGCGGCAGCGCCTGATAAAGCGCGAGATCACCGAAACCGAAACCGACGCAGCCGCTCAGAAAAAAGACCGGAAAGGCGCCGCCGGCGAGTCCCTTTCCGAACGCGTGCGCCCAGATCGCCAGGAGGATCGTTGAAAGACAGAGCCGGTAAAGGTTGGCCGGAATGCCACCGAGGACGCGCGTTGTGCGATTCGCAAACACGACCGACAGGGAAAAGAGAATTGTCGCGAGAAACGCGGGAAGCATTTTCAGTGGTCTGCAGCGGCGGAATTCATTTCACGAGAGAATGCGGGAAGCCACAAACTTTGCAAACCAGGATACAGCATCGAGGCAAAGCGCCCTGTCATCGGATTCCGTTTTTCACGGGATTGCTGGCCCCATTGTCCTTCACGAACTGCGGTCGCGCGAGGAACCGGACGAAGCGACTGCGCTGGAGAGCGAAAGTCAATTTCAACCCGCGCGACTCCGGTCGTGGTTTCAAGAATACAGCCTGCTCGACGTAATCCTGGTTGCCATGCTGGACGATCTCGATTTCGCGTCCGTCCTGGTCAACCGCTTGTACGACGCTCAATCGATGGCTTTTCAATTCAGGGCCGAGTTTCAACGCGAGTGAATACACTTTGTTTTTGTCCTCGCCCCACCACTTCGCGACCCATTTGAATGAGCCGGAATGGTCGGTGTTTGGACTGGCGAGCGCAATCAACCGGATCGCGATGCCATCGTGCCGCCAGTTGTTCGTCAAATCGGTGAGTTGACCGAAAGCCGGCAACTGAATCGGAGGAGCTTCCCAAAGTTCATCCGCGCTGAAACCGGCTGTGCGGACGCATTCAGCCTCAAGTTTCCACGCGTCTTCACCCGGCCAGAGCGCGCCGAAAAATTCCACCGTCCCGTTGGTGGCCCAATCGAGGTCCTGATCGACAAAATCCAGGTACGGAGACCACCGGTTGCCCGTGACGTCGGAAATGGTGAGCTTTTGGATGCGCCAGCTGCCGTTCGCCGGCCGGTCGGCCTCGGTAAAATCAAACGCGACGCGGGTTTTGCGCGGTGCCGTTTGTTCATCGCCGCGACCGCGGTTGCCCGACATTCGTCCGCCACTTTGGAATTCGCCGAGCGTGACCGCGAGATTTCCATCGCTTTTTGTGGAAGGCCACGGCTCGGGAGTCCATTGCGGGTAATCCGCGCAAGCGGGATTGCGGACAACGAACTCGGCCGCATTCGTCCAGCCGCCGTCGGCGGTGGGGGCAAGAAATCTGAGGCCGACCGTTTTACTGCGTCGCGGAAAAGCGCGGATTTGCCACCCTTGCGCAACTTCGCCTGGGAATCCAAGCGTGTTGGCCCCCCAACTCGCATCGTAGAAATTGCCCTGCTCGTCGAAAACGCGAAGTCTGGCCAATGACGAGTTGATTACGCCGCCACGGTTCACTGTGATTGCAAACAAGTTCGCGTTTCCGTCGTTTCCAAAGCCAAAGCTGCCGCTGCCGGACGAAAAGAACCGATTTCTCACGAACGCCGGCATGATGGGCCCGATAAGCCGCTGCAGTCGGTTGCCGGTTTGATGATGGTATTGGAACCCGTTCGTGAACGCGACCTGCCGAAGTTCCAGTGTCGATCCGTCCGGCAATCTGCGTACGACGCCCACTTCATTTGCGGGTCCGCGCGTCCGCAAAAACAGCGCGACGGCAACCAGGCCCAGGGCCGTGATCAAACCGATGACCCACCTTGACCTGTTCGCGCCCATCGTTGCTTTGTGACAAAAAAGCGCGAAACAACTCGCGTCATCCCGCGCCCTCGAATTTGATGAGCGGCTACTTCGCCCTCTTCACCTTCACCCACTGCTTTGACTTGCCGGACTGGAGCACGGCATCGACGACGTAGTCCGTGGCGAGGCCGTCCTTGAAATCGGGCTTCGCAGGTTTGCCATCAGAAAGGCCCTGAAGGAAGTCTGCGACCTGATGAACGAAACTGTGTTCATAGCCGATCTGCAATCCGGGCACCCACCAGTGCTTCATGTAAGGCTGGTCGCCGTCACTGACATGAATGCTGCGCCAGC
>DATNDF010000054.1 GCA_035607015.1 Candidatus Angelobacter sp.
GGGTCACAACAGTCATCGAGCGCAAGGCCATCGGCCGGATTCAGAACCGCTACGGACCGAATCGCGTCGGCCTGCCGTTCACGGACCTGCGGCTTTTCGGTTTCGGCCAGTTCATCGCCGACGGCATCAAGGCGCTCACAAAGGAAGATTTGGTGCCGCGCGCGGCGGATCGGATTGTCCATTTCCTCGCGCCGATTGTGTTGATCGTGCCGGTGTTTCTGGCGTATGCCGTTCTGCCTTTTGGGCGGAACATGGTGCCGATCGATCTTGATACCGGCGTGTTGTTCTTTTTCGCCGTGGGCGCCGCCACCGAGCTGTCGGTGTTCATGGCCGGGTGGTCAAGCCGCAACAAATACTCGTTGCTGGGCGCGATGCGCGCCATCGCCCAGATGATCAGCTATGAAGTGCCGCTCATCCTCGCGGCGGTCCCGGTGCTGATGATCGCAGGTTCGCTCTCGACGGTGACGATTGTCGGAGCGCAGGCGGAGTACTCGGGTCAGCTGCCACACTGGCACGTTTTCACGCCCTGGGGACTCACCGGTTTTGTTCTGTTTGTGATCGCGGCGATGGCCGAGTCGAACCGTTCGCCGTTCGACCTGCCGGAAGGGGAGTCGGAGATCATCGCCGGTTACTTCCTCGAATACTCCGGCTTCAAGTTCGCGCTCTTTTTTCTTGCGGAGTACCTGGGCATGTTTGCGATCAGCGGCATGGCGGTCACGCTGTTTCTGGGCGGCTGGACCGCTCCTCTGGCGATGCTCGACTGGCTGCCGTCGTGGTTCTGGTTTTTTTCGAAGATCGTTGCGCTGATTTTCTTTTTCATCTGGGTGCGCGGCACGGTGCCGCGCCTGCGCATTGATCAACTGATGAATTTTGCCTGGAAGTTCATGCTGCCCATGGCGCTCATCAACATCTTCGCTGCCGGCGTGTGGCGCTTCGAATCGCCCGGGCCGGTGCGATGGCTCGTGTGCGGCGCCATGGTCGGTGTGCCGTACTATCTGCTGGCGCGCGGGCTGGCCGCCCGGCAGCACCTCGGCAGGCGTACTTATCGATTTGCCGAATGATCCGATGAATCTTGTCTTTTTCATCCTCGCCCTGGTGACGGCCGCCGGCGCGGTCGCGGCCATGGGCCTGCGCAACCTTGTGCATTGCGCGCTTTGCCTGATGGCGGCCTTCGCCGGACTGGCTGCGTTGTATCTCCAGCTCGGCGCGCAATTCGTCGGTCTGGCGCAAGTCCTCGTTTACATCGGAGCGGTCGCGATTCTGATCGTCTTCGCCATATTGCTGACGCGCGGAGCGGAATCGCCATCGCAACCGGTTGTGTCCGGACGATGGTTCATGGGGGTGGCCATCGCCGCGCTGACGTTTGGCAGCCTGGCGATGGCCATCATCACCAGTGCCTCCGTTTCTCTGCCGCGCGGACCAAAGTCGGATGTCGCCGCCGACGTGGCCATGAAAAACATCGGCACAAAACTCATGACCGATTACGTCCTGCCGTTGGAAGTCATCGCATTGCTGTTGACCGCGGCGATGATTGGCGCGGTCATCATCGCCATGCGCGAGGCGACCCCGGAATCCAAATGACAGCCACCGTCCAACCGCACCGCAGGAAAAGTGAAAAGGCGCAGGGGAGAATGCTGCCGTTTTCGCCTCCCGCAGTTTTTATTTGCCAGACCGCATGACGCCGCTGCCTTGTTATCTGTTGTTGTCGGCTTTGTTGTTCGCCATCGGATTGGCGGGCGCATTGACTCGCCGCAATGCCATCATTGTGCTCATCGGCATTGAACTCATGCTCAACGCGGCGAACCTGAACTTCATTGCGTTCTGGCGTTTCAGTGAGCACCCGGAAGCGCTGACCGGCATCCTGTTCGTGATTTTCTCGATTGGCGTCGCGGCGGCGGAAGCGGCGGTGGGCCTCGCGCTCATCATCGCGATCTACCGGCATTACAAGACTACAAATGTGGATCAGATGGATTCGATGAAGGGATAAACCGGGCACAGTTCATGACGATACCTCATGGCAACCGCGCAGTTCTTGTGAACGAGCTGGCGCTTAGGCCTGGCGAAGGCGATTTGTTTGTCGGCAAACTGCGGGGTTTCCCTTTCGGGCTAAAGTTTATCGAATCCCCTGGTTCGGTTCTGCTTTTGTTCCAGATCCGCCATCCGTTCTTGGCCCAAATGAAAGAAGTCGGTTCGATTCAGTTCTGCGATGAAATAGTACGACTGATGGAGCAAAAAAAGATCACGATCGAATTTGAAGACAAATTAATCTGGCTCACTTTTGTTGACGCAGAAAATTACCTCGAAAGCGGAATGGTAAAACGACTACTCGACGAAATCTTGTCCTCATTGGAAACGGCGGGGTTGGCACCTCTGCCGGATATTTGTTTCTACTGTGGTAGAAACAAAGTTGAATCCCTTACCTGCATCGATGGAAAAGTGGCCCAAATCTGTCCGATATGTTTGCAAGAGCGGTTGAGTTCATCGGGGAATCGTCCGGGCGATTCAACCGAAGGAGTTGCCTCGATTTCGGTTCTGACGCCGGTGGCTGCTACCATCGGAGCAGTTTGCTGGACCTTGGTATGGATCGGTTATGACCTTCTCTTTGAACTTCTGAAGACGAATGTCATTTATGTTCCGCGCATCGTCGAGTTGGTGGTGCTGGTTTGCGTGGCCGCTATCGTGGGTGGCCCGATAGGATTCCTGATCAAGCGGGTTCGCCGTCGGGGGGGGAAACTATCAGTCGTGGCAGCCGTCGTTTGTACAATCGGTGCCATTATGATTGGGGAAACGCTCTACGTGGCTTGGCTGATCTATCGGGAGTTCAAAGTGTTTTCCTTGTCCGCCGCTTGGAGCGTTCTCCCGAGACTTGAACTTGAGATGGGAGGGTTTCACTTGGTAATCAAAGCGCTCGCGGCGTTTGTGTCTATTGTTTTGGCCGCGGAAATAGCAAAACCCTCAAGAGGGAAATTGAATCTATAGGGACAAACGCAACCATGGACGTGATTGTAAAAAACCTCTGGTTGATTCCCGCGCTGCCGCTGCTGGCGGCGGGGGTGACGGCACTGGCGAAACGGCCGCAGCGCCAGTTCGCGGCGACCCTGGCCATTGGCTCGATGACTCTCGCGTTCCTGTTGTCATGCTGGGCGTTCATCGGAACGCTGGGCAGACATGCCGGCGCGGACGTTGAGCGTCAAATTCACAACGTTAACTGGCTGCAGTTCGGCGACGCCTCGCTGAAACTGGGCTGGGTGCTCGACCCGCTCACGGCGATCATGCTCGTGATGGTCACGTTCGTCGGGCTGCTGATTTTCATCTACAGCGTCGGTTACATGGAACACGATGAGAATTTCACGCGCTTCTTCTGTTTCTTGTCACTGTTTGCCGCCGCCATGCTCGGGATCGTTATCTCGAACAGCTTGTTGCTTCTGTTCATCAGTTGGGAACTGGTCGGGCTGTCATCGTACCTGTTGATTGGTTTCTGGTATGACAAACCCAGTGCGGCAGCCGCGGCGAAAAAGGCGTTCATCGTCACGCGCATCGGCGACATGGGATTTTTCCTCGGCATCCTGTGGCTCTATGCGAAAACGGGCACGCTGCTGTTCTATGACAATGGCAACGGCTGTCTCGAACAGGACGCGCTCACCCGCTTGGTGGCGCAGACAACATCCGTGGGTATCACGGTTTCAACAGGCATTTCCCTTCTGATTTTCTGCGGGGCGATTGGCAAGTCCGGGCAGGTGCCGTTGCATGTCTGGCTGCCCGATGCGATGGAGGGTCCGACGCCTGTGAGCGCGCTGATCCACGCCGCAACGATGGTGGCGGCGGGTGTGTTTCTGGTGGCGCGGGTTTATCCGTTGATGAGCGGGAACCTCGAAGGTGAGGCAGCGAATACCGCGGCTCTGCAGGCGGTGACCTGGGTTGGCGCCATTACCGCCGTTTTCGCCGCGCTCATCGCCGTCGCGCAGAATGACATCAAACGGATACTCGCTTACTCCACGGTATCCCAACTCGGTTACATGATGATGGGCCTCGGTGTCGGGGGCGTCGCTGTCGGGATGTTTCACCTCATCACGCACGCATTTTTCAAGGCGCTCTTGTTCATGGGCGCCGGTTCGGTGATTCACGGCTGTCACAAGGAACAGGACATCCGCAACATGGGTGGCCTGAGGATTTTCATGCCCGTCACGTTCGTGACCTACGCCGTCGGCATGATGGCCTTGTGCGGTGTGCCGTTCTTTTTCTCGGGATTCTGGAGCAAGGATGAAATTCTCCACGAGGCGTTCCTGTGGAAACCGTCGGTGTGGCCGTTTTGCCTCGGCGTGTTCGGCGCGCTGCTGACGGCGTTCTACATGACGCGGCAGGTCTGTTATGTGTTCTTCGGACACAACCGCGACACGCGGACCTCGTTTTCACCCAGGGGACTGGCGTATGCCGGGCCGCACGAAAGCCCGCCGGTGATGACCTGGCCGCTTGTCATCCTCGCCGCGTTCGCCGTGCTGCTGAGTTTGATCGGAACGCCATTCTGGCCGTGGTTTCAAAGCTATTTAAGCGGTCACGCCGTGACCGCCGGTTTCCGCTGGGAAGCATTGTTTGTGATGCTGATCTCAATCCTTGTCGTGGCGCTGGGACTGGGCGCGGGCTGGTGGCTGTACGGCCGGCGACCTGCCAAAACCGCGGAAGCGCCCGACCCGCTCGAAGAAATCCAGGCGGGCGCGTTCGGGGTTCTACGGGACAAGTTCTTCGTGGACGAATTGTACGAATCCACCGTTGTCCGCCTTAACGCGCGGTTCTCCCGCTTCTGCCACTGGCTCGACAGCGTCGCGCTCGACACACTGGTGCTGATTGCATCCCATCTCGTGGTGGGGCTTTCCTGGCTCAATCGCCTCATCGACGAATATGTGATCAATCCCGGCTTTGATGAAGCGTGCAAGGGAGTTCGGAACGGAGGCGGATTTCTGTCGCGTCTGCAGGACGGTCAGGTGCAGAACTATCTTCGTGTCCTCGGATTGTCGCTCACCGTTCTGCTGCTGTTGCTGACCTGGGGGTGTGGGAAATGAGCGGCTTTCCCTGGATCACGGCGCTGACGCTGACGCCGCTTGCGGGTGGCTTCGTCGTCATTGCGGTAGGGGTCCGGCGAAGCCGCCTGGCCCGCGGTCTGGCGCTGGCATCCAGTTTCGTTTCGCTCGCCCTCGTGGCGTTGATCTGCAAACAGTTTGACCCTGCCTCGGCCGAGTTGCAGTTCGCCGAGCGGCACGACTGGATTTCGAGACTCGGCATCGAATATTTCGTCGGCGTGGATGGGCTCAACCTGTTGATGATTCTGCTGACGGCGATCATCGTGCCGATGGCGATGCTCGCATCGTCGAACGCCGTTGAACGGCCGCCGCTGTATCACGCGCTGATGCTCTTTCTTCAATGCGGCCTGTTCGGCACGTTCACGGCGCTGAATTTCTTCCACTGGTTCATTTTCTGGGAACTGAGTCTCATCCCGGCGTTCTTTCTCATCAAACTCTGGGGAGGACCGCAACGCGGCGCGGCTGCGACGCAGTTTTTCATCTACACAATGGTCGGGAGCGTCACACTGCTGCTGTCGTTTCTGGCGATTTATCAGGCGGTCGGCACGTTCGACTTCATTCGTTTGGGCGAGTTGGGACGCAGCGGCGAGCTGGCTTCGGCGTTCTCGGCGAAACTCGGTTGGTACGATCTCACGCAGAAGCGGCTTGCTCTGGTCATTTTCACCGGCGCGTTTCTGGGTTTCGCCGTGAAAGTGCCGTTGATGCCGTTCCACACCTGGCTGCCGCTGGCCTACTCGGAAGCGCCGACGCCGGTCACGATGCTGTTGACCGGCGCAATGTCCAAGATGGGCGTCTATGGTTTTCTGCGCATCCTGCTGCCGATTTTTCCCGACCAAATGCGCCTTGTGTTGACGCCGCTGTTGTGGCTGAGCGTTCTCACGATCGTGCTGTCGGCCGCGGCGGCCTTTGCACAAAAGGATTTGAAGCGCACCTTCGCCTACTCATCCGTCAACCACCTCGGTTACTGTCTGCTCGGCGTTTTCGCAGTGGCAAGGCTGACTGGCGACGACCCGGGTCTGGCGCGGGAAAAGGCGGCGGCCCTGAATGGCGTGCTGCTGCAAATGTTCAATCACGGCTTGACCGCGGCCACAGTGTTCTGCTTTCTCGATTTCGTCGAACGGCGCGCGGACGGCCTGCGCGGATTGAACGACTTCGGCGGGTTGCGCAAAGTCGCGCCGGTTTTCTGCGGCCTGATGGGTATCACGCTTTTCTCGTCTCTCGGCCTCCCGGGTCTGAACGGGTTCGTCGGCGAATTCCTTATCTTCAAGGGCGCATTTCCGCTGGCGACGTGGGCGACCGCGCTGTCCACGCTCGGGCTGCTGATCACCGCCGTGTTCATTTTGACCGTCATTCAACGGGTCTTCAACGGGCCGCTGAACGACAAATGGCCGGAATTCAAAGACCTCTCAACGCGGGAACGCTGGATTGTGCTGCCGGCAATTTTGTTGATGTTTGTGCTCGGCGTTTGCCCCCAGCTTGCCCTTGGAGCCGTCAACGCGACGGTCGTACAACTGGTGGCGCAACTGAGATTTTAATCACGGATGAACATGGACAGGCGCGAATCAAATCCGGTCCTCAAAGGACGCGACACGATCGGTGGGGACGTCAGCCTCCGGTCTGCGTATCAGGATTTGTCCGGCGGTCCCTATCGAGAATGTTAACCTGGACGATTTACATTTCGTTCGTCGGGGTTGCGGTCCTGACATTGCTGCCGCGTGAGAACGCGAGGGCGGCGCGGATCGTGGCGCTGTTGACGACGCTGCTGGGGTTCGTTGTCGCATTGATGGGCGTCGTGAAAGGGAGCACCGGCATTGAGACGTTCTGCGACGCACCGTGGGTCCCGAAGCTCGGCATTCATTTTCATCTGGCGGCGGACGGAATCAGTCTGACGCTTGTCCTGCTGACCGGCCTCGCGTCCGTGTCGGGAATCCTGTTTTCCTGGAACGTAGAGCATCGTGCGAAGGAGTTTTTCGCCTTTTACCTCGCGCTGATTGGCGGCGTCTATGGCGTGTTCCTCAGTTTTGATTTGTTTCTGCTCTTCGTTTTCTACGAACTCGCGATCATTCCGAAATATTTCCTGATCGCGATCTGGGGTTCGACGCGCAAGGAATACGGCGCGATGAAGCTGGCGCTCTACTCGTTTGTCGGCAGCGCCATGGTGCTGGTCGGGTTGATCGCGGCATTCGTCACGGCCGGGGCAAAGACGTTCGATCTCGCCGAACTGGCGAAGTTTCCGTTCCCGCACAGCTTCCAGATGTGGGCGTTCCCCCTGGTGTTCGTGGGCTTCGCGATTCTCGCGGGCATGTGGCCGTTTCACACCTGGGCGCCAACCGGTCACGTGGCCGCGCCAACAGCCGCGTCAATGTTGCTGGCGGGCGTGGTGATGAAACTCGGCGCGTACGGATCTTTGCGCGTGGCGATGACGTTGTTTCCGGAAGGACTGGGTGATTGGAGCTTCGGAGTGATGGGAATGCACTCGTGGCGTGACGTTCTCGCGGTGCTGGCGGTCGTTGGCATCGTGTATGGCGCAATGGTGGCGCTGGTGCAAAAGGATTTCAAATTCGTCATCGGCTATTCGAGCGTAAGCCACATGGGCTTTGTGCTGCTCGGGCTGATGACGCTGAATGACATCGGATTCAGCGGCGCGGTTCTGCAAATGTTTTCCCACGGCATCATCGCCGGACTGCTGTTCGCCGTCGTTGGACGGATGGTTTATGACCGGACGCACACGCGCGACCTCGGGGAGTTGGAAACGCTGAGGTTGGGCAAAACTATGCCGTTCGCCGCAGCAACATTCGTCATCGCCAGTGTTGCTTCGATGGGCCTGCCAGGTTTCAGCGGGTTCGTCGCCGAATTACAGGTCATCATCGGAGCGTGGCGGGCGTTTCCTACCCTGGCGGTGCTGGCGGGCCTCGGAATTCTGATTGGCGTGGCTTACACCCTGCGTGTTTTGCAAAAGGCGTTTTTCGGCGAATTACCACCCGTTGCCCAGCCCGCCTCTCCAACCGATGGCCAGAGCCCGGGCGATGGCGCGGGCAGGGGGCATCAGAAATTTGATCGGGTTTCTGTTCCGGAACGCATCGGCGCGGTCATTTTGATGGCGGCGGCGCTGATCATCGGGCTGTTTCCGGGACTGTTGCTGGACATCATCATTCCGAGCTTCAATTCCTCTTTGTTTGACGGATTGAGAAAGGCGGGTGTGTTGTGAACGGGGCCGGTTACTTCGACATTCTCAAGCTGGCCATGCCGGAAACCATCGTGTCCATCACGGCGCTTGTCGTGTTGTTCGTCGATCTGGGTATCATGCGGTCGGTGGAGGGACGCTGGCGCCGGCTGGCGTTGGCGGTGATCGCGGCGGCGGGTTGCGGTATCGCGCTGTTCTGGACGTTCCAGGTCGAGCAACACGCCGCGCCGGATTTCCTGCGCGGAATCGTCGTTGTCGATCCGCTGACACGACTGGTAAAACAGTCGGTGCTGGTGCTGACGATTTTTGCAGTCTGGACTTCCATCGATGGCACGTTTACCGCGCACAGCGGAGAATACTTTGCCCTGTTGTTGCTGGCGACCGTCGGCATGATGTTCATGGTGGGATCGGAAAACGTGCTGATGATTTTCCTTTCGCTCGAGCTCATCAGCCTTTCTCTCTACGTCCTGACGGCGTTCAACAAGCGTAGCATTCAATCCGCCGAAGCCGCCTTGAAATACTTTCTGTTCGGGGGCATGGCGGCGGCCTTCATGCTGTTCGGGCTGAGTCTGCTTTATGGGCTGTCCGGATCGGTCGAATTGCGCGGGATCGCGGCCGCGCTGAAGGGGAGGGGACTCGATCCGCTTCTGGCCTCGGCCATCGTGATGGTCGTGATCGGATTCGGATTCAAGGTCGCCGCTGTTCCGTTTCATCTCTGGGCGCCGGACGCGTATCAGGGCGCGCCGACGCCGAGCGCGGCGTTCATCGCGTCAGGGTCCAAGGTCGCGAGTTTTTTCATCCTGGCCAAAGTGATGATGCTGGGATTTGCCGGCGCGGAAGGAGACGGCGGCTGGCGCGCGTTCTCAGCCGGCTGGGTGCCGCTGCTGGCGGTCATTGCCGTGTTCTCAATGCTGCTGGGCAATCTGGCCGCGATCGCCCAGAGCAACGTGAAACGGCTGCTTGCCTACTCGGCCATCGCGCACGGAGGCTACGCGTTGTTGGGCGTGCTGAGCAATCAACCGCAGGGGGTCGCCGCGCTGGTCTATTATGTCGTGACCTACGGATTGACCGTGCTCGGCGCTTTCGCGGTTGTCTCGGTTGTCGAGGCGCAAACGGGCGACGCGCGGCTGGCCAGTTTTGCCGGCCTTTCCCGCCGTGCTCCGCTCATTTCGTTGTGTATGATGGTCTTCATGCTTTCCTTGGCGGGCATTCCGCCGCTGGCGGGGTTCTTCGGGAAGTTTTACGTGTTCACCGCAGCTGTGAATGCGGAGCCGAAAAACCTGGGTCTGCTCTGGCTGGTGATCTTCGCGATCGCGATGAGCGCAGTGTCGCTTTACTACTACCTGATGGTGCTGAAGCGGATTTACGTCGGCGAGCCATCCACCGAGGTTTCGCCGGTTCAGGCCACCCCGCCGTTTGTTGTGGGCGTTGTTATCATTGCGCTCGGGGTCCTGGCGTTGGGCTGCTTTCCCGATCTTCTGGTCGGCGCCTTGTCCGCGGCGATCGAGGCCGCGGGCCTTGGATGAATGCGGTCGGCCATCGCAGGCGGACCGGCTGAAGTATTCCGTCCGACGCGTTATTTCCGGAGGGCGACGGCAGAACGGCGGATTGTGCGGGCCGTTTTCGTCGTTTGACAATCCCGTGGTGACGGCAATACTGGCGCGCATGAAATCAATTGTCTTGGTGCTCGTAGTTTTGGCCATCCAGGTTGTCCTGGCTGATTCGAAATCTTCGCTGTATTCGATTCCCTTGAAAGACATCAACGGAAAGGACACATCCCTCAAGGAGTATGAAGGCAAGGTGTTGCTGGTGGTCAACGTCGCGTCCAAATGCGGTTTCACCCCGCAGTATAAGGCGCTGGAAGCCATCCACCGGAAATACAAGGACAAGGGATTCACCGTCGTCGGTTTTCCCTGTAATGATTTCGGCGCGCAGGAACCGGGCACGCCCGACGAAATCAAAAAGTTTTGCACGGAAAATTATGACGTGACCTTCCCGCTGTTTGCCAAGCTCCACGTCAAGGGGGCTGAACAGCACCCGCTTTACGCCGAACTGACCGGCAAGAACTCGCCGTATCCGGGGGATATCAAGTGGAACTTTGGAAAATTCCTGGTCGGCCGCGACGGCAAAATACTGAAGAGGTTCGAATCGCAGACGAAACCGGACGCGCCCGAGGTGACCGGGGCCATTGAGGCCGCGCTGGCAGCGAAGTAGCCGCGGGCGGATTTTCTTGAGATGCGGGCTTTACGTTGCGCGGGATTTCCCGCAGACTCCGGCCCGCATTTATTTTATACCAAACGAATATGGCCAAAATCAAGCACATCGCCCTCTTCAAGTTCAAAGAGGGAACGTCCGACGAGCAGGTTCAAAAGGTTCTCGATGAACTGATGGAGTTGAGTGAAAACGTGCCGGGCATTGAGGATTACGTCGCTGGATTGAACAACAGTCCCGAGGGGTTGAACAAAGGCTACACGCACGGCTTCGTGATGACCTTTACTGACGCCGCGGCGCGGGACGCCTACCTGCCGCACCCGGAGCATGAGCGGATCAAAACCGAAGTGCTGCCGCTGATTGAAGACGTCGCCATATTCGATTTTGAGGTGTAGTTGGCGCGTGCTGCGATCTCCCAGGCTCAGATCGCGGCCGGCGGTTTTTTCTGAGCCCGTTCTCGCTGCCGGTATTGGGACGGAGAGACGCCGGTCATGCGCTTGAAATCGCGACTGAAATAAAACTGATCGTAGTATCCGGTTTCCTCGGCGATTTTCGCGATGGAAGTATTCGTCTCCAACAGACGGTGTTTGGCCTGATTGATCCGCTCGCGGCGCAGCCAGTCGATGGGGCTGGTGCCGGTCGCCGCCTTGAAATTGCGGAAAAAGTTCGTGATGCTCATGCCCGCCAGCCTCGCGAGTTCCTCGACCCGAAGCGGTTTCTGATAGTAGAGCCGCATGGCTTCAAGTGGTTTGTGCA
>DATNDF010000055.1 GCA_035607015.1 Candidatus Angelobacter sp.
GATCGAACCCGAGCAGCGCCAGGATGGTCGCGTGGAGATCGTGGACGTGGACCGGTTTCTCGGCCGCCTGAAAGCCGAACTCATCGGTCGCGCCATGGACGTAACCACCGCGCACACCGCCGCCCGCCATCCACATGGTAAAACCGTAGTGGTTATGGTCGCGGCCGTTGATCTTGCCCGCATTGGAGCCGGGCGTGGGCAGTTCAACGGTCGGGGTGCGGCCAAATTCACCACCCCAGACGACCAGCGTTTCCTCCAGCAGCCCGCGTTGTTTCAAATCGGTCAAGAGCGCGGCGATGGCCTGGTCTGATTCTTTCGCCAGCCGGCGGTGGTTGACCTCGATGTCGTCGTGGTTGTCCCAGGGCTGGCCGGCGCCATGCCACACCTGAACGAAGCGCACGCCTTTTTCGATCAGGCGCCTCGCGATGAGCAACTGGCGGGCCTGCGTGCCTTCCCCGTACATTTTGCGGATGGGTTCGGGCTCGCGATTGATGTCGAAGGCGTCGGTGGCGTCAATTTGCATCCGGTAAGCCAGCTCGAACGACTGGATGCGCGCCTCGAGTTGCGCGTCCTGCTGGCGCCTCTTGAGGTGGCGCTCGTTGAGTTCCTGCAGCAATTCCAGTTGCTCCTTTTGTTCGCGCAGCGAGGTAAAGTTGTTTTTGATGTGCTCGATGAGCTTCTCGATGCGCGTGTGCTGCGTGTCGATGTATGTGCCCTGATAAATGCCGGGCAGGAAGCCGGCCTGCCAGTTCTGCGATTCCTGGATGGGATAGCCGCCGGGGCACATTACGATGAAGCCCGGCAGGTTCTGGTTCTCTGTCCCCAGGCCATAGGTGATCCAGGAACCCATGCTGGGCCGGATGAGCCGGGCCTCGCCGCAGTTCATCAGCAGCAACGACGGCTCGTGGTTCGGCACGTCCGCGTGCATTGAGCGAATGACCGCGATGTCGTCAATGCACCCGCCGACACGGGGAAAGATTTCGCTGACCTCGATCCCGCTCTGGCCGCATTTCTGGAACTTGTACGGGGAGGGAAAGGCCGCGCCGGTCTTGCGTTCGGTCTTGAGGTTCTCCGTCGGCAGCAGTTTGCCGGCGTATTTTTCCAGGGCGGGTTTGGGATCAAACGTGTCAACATGCGACGGTCCGCCGTTGGCGAAAATATGGATGACGTGTTTGGCCCTGGCGGCAAACTGGGGCTCCTTTGGCATCAGCGGCGAAGCATAGCCCTCCGCGCGCGCAGTCGTCGTAAACGGCTCGACGCCTCCGAAGAATGCGGCCAGATTCAACGCGCCCATGCCCATGCCGCAGCGGCAAAGAAAATCGCGGCGGGTCAGAAACGCATCGTTCAGTCGAGTCTTGTGATGCTGCATGTTCGTGTGCGGCCCGGCTTGGTTCCGCTTTTGACCCTCAAAAGACGCTGCACGGCCGGGTAAAATTCAAATCCAACAGTTTGAATCCCTGACATTCTATCACAAGCACACCCGGGAGCAACATATTCAGAACACCACAGCCGACAATTCTTATGACCGTCCTGCCGGCGCGCCGCGATCGCCGGATCGCGACTGGCCTCAGTTGGCATCCCCGACCGGCAGGATGCGTCGTCCGGTTTCTTTAACGCAGTTGCCCTCGGCATCACCTTTGTGTATTTTGCCGCCTCCGTGAACATGATTTTGTAATGAGCACGCAGAAACACCAGAAAACCGAAGTTATGGAGACGGCCGCGCCCGACGGCGGGGATTTGAAACAGGGAACTCCGCCGCCCGACCCGTCAGCCCCTTTGACGGCCGGGCAAATCGAGGAACTGAAGGCCAAAGCGGCCAAAGCGGACGAATATTGGGATCGTTTGCTCCGGTCCGCCGCGGATCTGGAAAACTTCAAAAAGCGCGCCACGCGTGAGCGGCAGGAGGCAATCCGGTTCGCCAACGCTTCCCTGCTGGAAAAACTCATCCCGGCGCTGGACAATCTCGACATGGCGCTCGCCGCCAGCAACGCAGAATCCGCCTCGGTCGAATCGCTCAAGACCGGCATCACCATGATCTACAATCAATTAAAGGGCGCCCTGGCCGAGGCTGGCCTGGAGGAGATCGACGCCGCCGACCAAGCGTTTGATCCCAACCTGCACGAAGCCGTGGCACAGGAGGAGATACCCTCGACGCCCGAAGGCCATGTCGTCCGACAGTTGCGCAAAGGTTACAAACTGCGCGACCGCCTGCTCCGTCCGGCCAGCGTTGTCGTCGCCCGGAAGCCCGTTGCCTGACCGCCATGTCCAAACGCGACTACTACGAGGTCCTCGGCGTGGACCGCAACGCCAGCGAGGAGGAAATCAAAAAAGCCTACCGCAAACTGGCGGTCAAATATCATCCCGACAAAAACCCGGGCGACAAGGCCGCCGAAGAAAAATTCAAGGAACTGGGCGAGGCCTATGAGGCATTGTGTGATCCGCAACGGCGCGCCGCCTACAATCAATACGGTCACGCGGCGTTCGATCCCCGCGCCCGGGCGGGCGGGTTTCGCGGCGGGGGTTTTCACGATCCATTTGAAATTTTCCGCGAGGTGTTCGGCGGCGGCACCGGCAGCATCTTCGACGAATTGTTCGGTGGTGAACGCCACGATCCCACCGGGCCTCAGCGCGGCGCCGACCTTCGCTACGATATGGAGATTTCCTTCGAGGAAGCCGTACTGGGCTGCGAAAAGGAGGTTCCGGTCACAAAGCTCGATGCCTGCGAATCCTGCCGCGGCACGGGAGCGGAGCCGGGCTCGGCAACGAAGACCTGTTCGGCCTGCGGCGGGCGCGGACAAGTGATCAGCTCGCGGGGGATTTTCAGCATTGCGCAAACGTGTCCCCGCTGCGAGGGCGCCGGAAGGGTGATCGAAAAACCCTGCCGCACCTGCCGGGGCGCCGGCCGCCGCGAGCGGACGTCCAAAATCAAAATCAAAATACCGCCGGGCGTGGACAACGGCGCGCGCCTCCGCTCGGCGGGCAACGGTGAAGGCGGCATCCGTGGAGGAGCGGCCGGAAGTCTTTATGTGGTTCTACATGTCCGGCCCCACGAGATATTCCAACGCGAGGGTGACGACCTGATTTGTGAAGTGCCGATCAACTTCGTCCAGGCGGCTCTCGGCGCGGAGATCGAGGTGCCGACGATGGCCGGCAAGGCCCAAATCAAAATACCCGCGGGAACGCAGGCTGGCGCGGTATTCCGGCTCAAGGGCAAAGGAGTCAAAAATGTTCAGGGCTACGGCACGGGCGATCTGCACGTGCGCGTACTTGTCGAGGTCCCGACACATCTGAACGCAGCCCAGCGCGCCAAACTGCAGGAATTCTCCGATTTGTGCGATGCGAACGTGAACCCGCAAACCAGGAGCTTCTTTGAGAAAGCGAAGGACCTTTTCCGATGAGATGACCTTAGGGAGGATCGAACGGCAGCGCGCTGACTGGTGAGCGCGCCTGGTTTCATCACTCCAAAAACCGCACGAATTCATTCGCCCGCTCCATGCACCGTTTCTACCTGCCTCCCTCTGAATGTCGGAATCCCCGGCTTACCCTGTCGGGTCGCGAAGGTCATCACGCCTTGAACGTGCTGCGTCTCCGGACGCACGAACGGGTCGTGGTGCTGAACGGCATGGGCGACGAGTATCTGTGCGAGACACGCGAAGCGGGCCGCCAGACGGTCACTCTCGACGTGCTCCACAAACACACGGTCGCGCCCCCGTCATTCCAGGTGACCCTGGCGCAGGCCGTCACCAAAGGGAAGAGCATGGAAACCATCATCCAGAAGGCGACAGAGCTGAGCGCGCAACGCATCGCGCCGATTTTGTCCGAGCGGACCGTGGCGCAACCCGACCCTGAGGCCGCGGCGACCAAGGTTGAGAAGTGGGAGGACACCGCGATTGAAGCGCTCAAGCAATGCGGTTCGGCGTGGCTTCCGCGCGTGGATGCGCCGCTGACACCGCAGGCGTTTCTGGCGCGAGGCGAGAAATTTGAACTGACGCTCATTGCATCCCTTCAGGACGGCGCGCGGCATCCGCGCGAGCATTTTGAATCGTTTCGCGTCGAAAGGCGCTGCGCACCGACGTCGGTCTGCGTCTGGGTGGGGCCGGAAGGCGACTTTACCCCGGCGGAGGTCAACGCCATTCGTGCCGCGGGGGCGCTCCCCATCACGCTCGGCCCACTGGTGTTGCGCAGTGAAACGGCGGCGATCTACTGCCTTTCAGTGATCAATTACGAACTGCAATCACGGCGGTCGTGAGGAGGCCTTCCGTCACAGCGGTCCGATGAGCTTCTGAAACTCGGGAAGGCCGCGGAGCGAGGTAAAGCTCTGGTTGGTGGCGGCGCTTTTTTTCAAGTCCTGTGCTCCGGGTTGACTCGCAAGTCTTCGGGTGCTCAATTCCAACGCCTTGCTCAGCGAGACCAACGCGTCGCTCTTCTTTCCGACCAGCGCCTTGGTCGAGGCGAGATCATACCACGCCTCCGGACTTTCCGGCGTGACCTTCACCAGCTTCTCCAGGACCGATTCCAGTTTGCCGCCCTGCTGCAGATCGGCATAAGCCTTCGCCACTGCGAGCAGAAGGTTCGCGTCGGCCTTCGGACTGTCAATCAACTGGTCGAGCACACGAAACGCCGCATTCGTCTGACGCAGGCTGAGATATCCGGAAGCCAGCTCGAACGCGGCTCTGCCGTCGCCCGGGTTCTTGCGGAACTGCTCCTCCAACTGCGCGAGTTTGCCGGGGCCCTGCGTAACCTGCGTCTGCATCGGGACGGGCGACTGCCTCCAAGTCTTGATCTGATTGGCCCACGACTGGAACTGTAGATTGTCACGGTCGAACAGCAGGGCCGTGTTCACGATGCGTTCGGCATCGTCGATCCGTCCGATCGTGGCAAGGAGCGTTGTATAGCGGAAGACGGCTTCGGGACTGAACGGACAAAAAGCCAGCGACTGACGGAAGGCGAAGTCCGTCTCCTTGAACATGCGCTCCTTCTCGGCAGCGGTCTTCGCCGCGTTGTAACGCCACAGGTAGATGCCTCCAATCGCACTCCGAAGTTTGGAGAATGATTTTTGCGCATCGTCGTCCCGGATGAATGCGCGGTCCCCGGTAAATCCCTTGTAATCGCGCCGCTTGTGAACCCGCTCGGCAAAGTCGCAGATGTCCTTCACCGGCGTGTCGTAAGTGATCCAGTTGCCGATCAGCCGCTGCGAATACTGGCTCCAGAATTCGTGGTCCCGCTTTACCATCTCTTCGGTCACTTCCGGCAGTGGCTGCCGGTTGATTTTCATGATGATTCCGAAGGGCTCCAGATACGGATACATCCAGTCCAGCGGGAAGCTTTCCTCGACATAAAATTCATTGGTCGGGTTCTTGTCGAAAATGACCCTGGTCAGAAGTCCGTTGATGGACATGACCGCGACCTGTCCCTGCACCGTGACCCTGCCGTCCACATTCGTCACGTACTCGCCCGGCTTCAACTGGTTCATCTGCAACCGGCGCTCGGCGTCCGCGATATATTCACTGAAGGACCGCTCGGAATCCTGTGGTGATGGCGTGATGATTTCCGTCGGCGGATAAACACCCTCCTTGCGGCGGCGGTCCTCGATCCGTTTGCCGACCGCCGTGAAGTAACGGTCGAGCGGGGCGACCAGCTGGGCGAAGTAATTCGTCATGCCCCGCCGGAAGTCCGTCTTGGACTTGAAAATGTCCTGCAGCCACAGGAACATTCCCTGAAAAAAGGGCGTGTCCACCTGGGTGCTGCGATTGTAGTGCGCCCTGATGTACTCCAGATACGTGCCATCTGCGAGCGCGTTTTGCGTGATGATGTAAACGTCGCGACGGTCGAAATTCGGGTCGCGCGGCTTGCATTTCGGAGGGATGAAACTTTCGCAGAAAATCATGTAGGTCGGACAAAAGCGGCCGGGATCGGTGCCCCCGAAGAGGATCGCGTTGCGGGCCATCTCCGGGTAAACAAGCTTTGCGTTCGGCCCTTTCATCACTTCGGCGCGCAAACCAGAGTCGTAACTCAGCCTGCCGGGCGGCGCGACAAAGGGCGGCGTAAACATGTCATGGCCGAACCAGTACCCGAACATGTGGCCTCGCTCCTCATTGTCCGACCAGTGCGACAGAATGGATTTGGCGGGCATGAGCGCGTAAATAAACAGCAGTGCCGCGATGGGCGGACGCGTGCGGGCGGCGAGAAATGCCACAATGGCGAACGCCGCCAGTCCCGCGCTGAACAGAGCCGTCCCCCTCACCAGCGGATCGTGGCTGGCCTCCAGATCGAACAGGGTGCCGCGCGCGAGCATGGATTCCTTGTCCGACTGAAACACGACGGTGGCCGTGTAGATGGCAATCGCGGCCACGACCGCGCCGCCACACCACCCCACGTTGCGGTACCGGGCGTATTGCGTGGACATCATCGCGCCAAACAGCGTCATTCCGTATCCAACACACAGGGCTATGAGCGTATGCGACGCCGTGAAGAACACGCGATTCAATGCCTTGCTCTGGCGGTCGTCCTGCGGATTCAACAAAATCATCAGCAGCACACCCAGGCAAAGATACATGGCCGCGAGGCCGGCA
>DATNDF010000056.1 GCA_035607015.1 Candidatus Angelobacter sp.
GACCAGACGCGACACGGTGAACTTCTCCATGTATTCGCTCATGTCGAGTTGAATCAGCGATTTCGCATCGCCGAACATATTCTCGGCGAGCGATTTTGCCAGCAGCGTCTTGCCCACGCCCGTCGGGCCGAGCAGCGCGAACGTTCCGATGGGCCGCTTGGGGTCCTTCAAGTCCGCGCGCGAACGCCGCAGAGCCTTGCATAGCGCGGTCACGGCTTCATGCTGGCCGACGACCACTCGGGAAAGTTCCTCTTCCATGGCCAGAAGTTTCTGCGCTTCCCCCTGCTCCATGCGCTTCAGAGGGATGCCCGTCCACTTCGCGACCACGTGCAGAATGTCGTCTTCGTCCACCGTCACGCGCTTCTCTTCACGCGTCGTCTTCCAGGCGCTTAAAACCGATTCCAGCTTCTCCTTGGCCTGTTTTTCCTTGTCGCGCATTGCAGCGGCACCCTCGAAATCCTGCTCCTTGATCGCCCGTTCCTTGCGCGCCTTTATGTCTTCGATTTCCACTTCAAGCTGCTTCACGTCAGGTGGTCGGGTCATCGCCCCAATGCGGGCGCGCGAACCGGCCTCGTCCATGACGTCGATGGCCTTGTCGGGCAGGAAGCGGCCGGTGATGTAACGGTCCGACAACCGGACCGCCGCATCAAGAGCCCTGTCCGTAAGATCAATTTTGTGGTGCTCCTCATATTTCGGCCGGAGCCCCTTCAGGATCAGAACGGCCTCATCGATCGAGGGCGCCTCGACCTTGACCGCCTGAAAACGGCGTTCGAGCGCCGCGTCCTTCTCGATATACTTGCGGTACTCGTTCAGCGTCGTCGCGCCGATGCACTGCATTTCGCCGCGGCTCAGCGCGGGCTTGATGATGTTCGACGCGTCCATTGTGCCCTCGGCGCTTCCCGCGCCAACGATGGTGTGCAATTCGTCGATGAATAAAATGATGTTTTTGGCGCGGCGGATTTCGTCCATCACCGCCTTGATGCGCTCCTCGAACTGGCCCCGGTACTTGGTGCCGGCCACCATCAATGCCAGGTCCAGGGTGATGACGCGCCTGTCACGCAACAGCTCCGGCACGTTGCCTCTGGCTATCTCCTGAGCCAGACCCTCAACGATGGCCGTCTTGCCGACGCCCGCTTCCCCGAGCAGCACCGGGTTGTTTTTGGTGCGGCGGCAGAGGATCTGGATGACTCGTTCGATCTCGTTTTTCCGTCCGATCACCGGGTCCATCTCACCCTTGCGCGCAATGTCCGTCAGATCGCGGCCAAACGCCTTGAGGGCCGGCGTCTTCACTTCGCCCTTCTTTTCCGATGGGGCTTTCTCGGCGCCTTCGCTTTGTGCGCCTTCCTCGGACGCCTGAAAATTCGGGTCAAGTTCCTTCAAAATTTCCTGCCTCGTCTGTTCGATGTCCACGTCCAGGTTCTTCAACACGCGCGCCGCCACGCCATCGCCTTCCCTCAGCAACCCCAGCAAGATGTGCTCGGTGCCGACGTAGGTGTGATTGAGCGCCTTGGCCTCCTTCTGCGCCAGCGCCAGCACCTTCTTCACCCGGGGCGTGTAAGGGATGTTGCCGATCATCTTCTGGTCCGGACCCGTACCCACCTGCTTCTCGACTTCCATGCGTACGGTTTCGAGATCAAGACCCATTTTCTGGAGCACGTTGACAGCGACGCCCTGGCCCAGTTTGATAAGACCCAGCAGGAGGTGTTCAGTGCCGACAAAATTGTGATTGAATCGATCGGCTTCCTTGCGCGCCAGCGCCAGCACCTGCTGCGCCCGCGGCGTGAAATTATTCATTGCTTCGTCACTCATAGTCTTCGCGGCCCAACATGCTTTGGTTGATCAGCTTTGTCCAGTTTGCCCCGATTACCCGGTTGGATGCGGTATTCCGCGTTCCATACAAGACGCGCATCCCGCGCATGGATACGACGAATACCGTGCCACCAACAACACACGATTATCAGAATCGTGCACGAATGCACAGTAAAAATGCAGCACGCGGCTTGCCGATAATCTGGCTTAGCTACGCTACACATCCGTTGCAGGCAGACCGGCACTCGGCGCGTTTCGTTACCCACGTCTGCGAAAAGTCCTTACCCGGGTAGCAGACGACCGGCGTACATGAGCCGCGAACGGTGCAGACGACAAACGCCAGCAGGGCTAGACCAAAACCCTGATCGCCTCCCGCGCTTCCCGCGGTCTTACGGCCATGGACCATCCACCAGAAGCGTGACCAAAAAACACAGCCAGGAAGGCTGTTTTTGGCGCGAGATGAACGGCGGAACGGTCCCGCGACAGGTTTGAAGAGAGACTATGCCGCTCGAATGGAGCGCCGGCAGGCATTTCAGGCCTGAACCGCACCCCTGTCCGTTTTGCCACCTTCGGTCTTTGGTGGCGTGATCGGCCGGCTCACGTTACGCAGACGCTCGCGCAGCATGTCCGAGCGCAACAAATCGCGCTCCTCGGCAGAAAGTTTTTCCGTGAACTGCTTTTGCAAATGCGCGGGTTGGGTGAGAATGAAGAGTTCATCCACCAGCGCACGCTCGGCGCCGGGAAACATCGCGAGGTCTATTCCCAGCCGCAGCATGGAGAGCAGATTCATCGTTTCCTTCGATGAAATGCTGTGCGCGTTGGCGAGCGTGCCGTAGGCGCGGCCGATCTGGTTGAAGACCATCTTCGGCTTTTTTTCGAGCAACGACCCTCGCGCATTTTCCTCATGCTCGATGAGTTGTGTGAGCACCTTGTTCAGCCGCTCCACGATATCTGTCTCGGCCTCGCCGAGCGTCATCTGGTTGGAGACCTGGAACACATTGCCGAGCGCTTCGGTGCCCTCGCCGTAAAGCCCGCGCACGGCGAGGCCAAGTTTGTTGACCGCTTGAATGATCTGGTTGATCTGCTCGGACAGCACGAGAGCCGGCAGGTGCAACATGGCGCTCACACGGATGCCGGTCCCGATGTTCGTCGGGCAGGCGGTCAGATAGCCGAGGTCGCTCGAGAACGCGTAATCGAGCCGCTTCTCCAGCGCGCTGTCCACCTGGTCCAGAGCCAGCCACGCAGAACGAAGTTGCAATCCGGGCCGCAGCGCCTGCATCCGCAAATGGTCCTCCTCATTGATCATCACACAAAGCGTTTCGTCCTGCGTCAACACCAGCCCGCTGCCGGCACTCTTGGCGGCGTGTTCGCGGCTGATGAGGTGGCGCTCTACGAGGATCTGTTTGTCGAGGGGGTTGAGGTTGTCCATTGATTCGGAGAACGCGTTCGCCATCTGCGGCAGGCTTTCGACAGCCGGACGTACAACTTCAAGCGCCTTGACACGATCGGGCTTCTTCGCCCAGCCCGGGAACGAGAATCCTTTCAGATTGCGCGCCAGCCGCACGCGGCTCGACATCACGATGCGGTCGTCCGGGCCTTTTCGTTTGCAGGATTCGGACGGCGAGACCAGGAATTCGTGAATGGTCTTCATGATTCAGGCCGTCAGGTTGTCAAACTTCTCGCGGGTGTGTTTGATTTCGTCGCGCAATACCGCCGCCTGCTCGAAATCTTCGTCCGCCACCGCTTTCTCCAGTTTTTTCTGCAAGTGATTCAGTTTTTCGACACAGTCCTTGTGTTGTTGTAACTGCTGCGGAACTTTGCCCACGTGCTTGGTCCCCTTGTGCATGGACTTGAGCAACCCTTCCAGCCCTTCTGCGAACGTTGTGTAACAGTCCGCGCACCCGAGCCGTCCGGTTTTTTTGAAATCGGCCTGGGTAAAGCCGCAGGCGGGACATTTGAGTTCAGAACCGGCCGTCGCCTGAGCCATCTCCTGCGCCGCGCCCAACCCGAGCAGCAGGTCGGCCAGTGAAAAACCGGTCGGGTCGTCCACGCCCTTTTCCTTCGAGCACGCCTCGCACAAATCCACCTTCTTGGTTTTACCCTCGACCATCTGGGTGAGATGAACCGTGGCCACGTTTTGTTTACAAATGTCGCAAAGCATATTTCCGGCGCGCCTAATCGTATATCGACTCACCGGAAACTTTCGTCAAGGCG
>DATNDF010000057.1 GCA_035607015.1 Candidatus Angelobacter sp.
AGCTGCCCGTCGCGGGGTCGTAAATCCGGGTGGAGGCGGCGCTCAGATCGCCGGATCGGAATGGCGTGCTCGGGATCGTCAACGTGCCTATAGCCGCCGGCTCGCGATCTCGCAGACCCTGATAATCGGCAAAGAAGAAAGTTTTGTTCTTCCGAATCGGGCCCGAGAAAGTAGCGCCGAACAGGTTGTAAACAAGCGGCGGTTTACTCACGGCAAAGAAGTTCTTCGCCCCCAGCGCAGCAACTTTGTTGAAAGCAAATGCGCTGCCGTGCCAATTGTTCGTCCCGGATCGGAGTATGACGTTCGTGACCGCGCCGGTAACGCGCCCAAATTCCGCGTCGTAGTTGCTGGTCGTGACGTCAACCGTCTGGATGGCCTCAACGGACGGGACGACTACGGTCAGGTTCCCGTTATCCCAGTCGTTGTTGATGCCCTCGATCATAAAGCTGCTTGCCTGCCGAAACTGCCCGTTCACATACGTTGAGAGGCTGTCCTGCGAGTTGTAAAACGACGAGTGCGGGCGAAAGGGCCTGGATGCGCCTGGCACGAGCCCCAGTAATCCCTGATAGTTGCGATTGAACGTCAAAGGCAGATTCTGGAGTGTTTTGGTTTCGATTTTTGTGCCAAGATCGGCGCGATCGGTTTGCAGAATGGCCGCTGAAGCGGAGATCGTAACCGATTCACTCACTGACCCCAGTTCAAGAGAGAAGTCGACGCGTACCGTGCTGTTCGCGTCCAGGCGAACGCCGGCCCGGCTCGCCTTCTTGAAACCCGAATGCTCCGCGTCGACGAGATACGTACCCGGATCGAGCAGGGGGAAGGAATAGTTGCCGGCATCGTTTGTCTTCGCTTCATGAGCGATGTTCGTGTTCGTCTCGGTCACCCTCACGGTGGTGTCAGCCGCCGGCGCGCCGGAACTGTCCTGGACGGTTCCAAGAATTGTCCCTTTGTCCGCCTGGCCAAACGCGGCGAGCGGATTGAGCAAGGTGAAAACGACTGAGGCCGCAGCGCACAACACGGCGCCTTTCAGGCAGCTTTGCATGTTTAATTGATACCCTCGTTGTTCCCGTTAAAGCCTTGCGAGACACTATATGCCAACCCAAGGTGTCTGAGCAAGTTGCGGCTACGGAATTGTGTCGTTAACATGCGATCTGTCCGGTCGAATTAACAAGTGATCTGTCCGCTTCTGAAAGACGGAAGCGGGGGCGCGAGTCTGGGTTGTGAACTCAGGCCGGGTGTACTCCGCTTCGGAGATGGAGCGGATGATGAAACTGCAGGATGTGCTGTTGAAGGCGATGGCGAAGAAGATTACGTGGTGGGCGGCTGCCGAGATCATCGGCATCAGCGACCGGACGATGCGGCGCTGGCGGGAGCGGTTCGAGGCAAACGGCTACGACGGTCTGATGGATCAGCGAAAGGGCAAGCCGGCCAGCCACAGGGTGGAAGTGAGGACGGTGGAGGAAGTTCTGCGGCTTTATCGCGAGGAATACAGCGATTTCAACGTCCGGCACTTTCACGAGAAGCTTGGCCAGAAACACGGTGTTCATCTGAGCTACACGTGGGTGTACAAGGCGTTGATCGGGGCCGGACTGGTGGGCAAGCGGAAGAAGCGCGCGCCGCACCGGCGGAGACGCGAACGGCGACCCTTGCCGGGGATGTTGCTGCACATCGATGGCAGCAAGCATCGCTGGTTTCAGGATGATCGCTGGTACGACCTGATCGTGATTCTGGATGACGCCACCAGCGAGATCTATTACGCGCAACTGGTGGAGGAGGAATCGACGCGAACGGTGATGGCGGCGCTGCGGGAGGTCGTGGAGAAGCAAGGTGTGTTTTGCGCGCTGTACAGTGACCGCGGGAGTCATTTCTTCGTGACGCCAAAGGCAGGAGAGCCTGTCGATAAGGGCCGTCTCACCCAGGTGGGACGCGCCATGAAGGAACTGGGCGTGCAGATGATCGCGGCCTACTCGCCGCAGGCGCGGGGCCGTTCGGAGAGGAGCTTCGGGACATGGCAGGGCCGGCTGCCGCAGGAGTTGCGGGTAGCGGGGATCACGAGCGTGGAGGAGGCCAATCACTTCCTTCGTGAGCAGTACATCGCGGAATTCAATGTCCGGTTTACCGTGAAAGCCGCAGCGCGCGGCACTGCATTCCGGCGTTGTGGCCGAACCGACCTGGACTGGATCTTCACGATCCAGACCGAACGTGTGGTCGCGAAGGACAACACCGTAGCGATCGGAGCGCGCTCATGGCAGATCGATAAGAGCCGGTTTCGTCACACATTGGCCGGATGCACTGTGACCATACACGAGCACCTGGATGCGAGCATCTCGATCCGGTACGGGCCGCACGTGATCGGTAGATTCGACGCGAACGGGGAACGCCGTGGGAAAGTGGAAAGCCGAAAACAGGCTTCCCACTTTCCCACCGCGACGGCGGCGACGACGGCCCTCCTCCCCAAACCTAAAACCCGGGCGGCTCGCGCCGCCTGAAAACCAAAAACCGGACAGATCACGTGTTAAAAAAAGCGGACAACTTGACTTGTTAACGACAGCGATCACGGCGCGCGCACGGATTCTGCTACCCCTTAAACTGCCGGCTAAAGCGAATATAAAATGAATCCGGAGATCGCCCCATTGCTGAAAAGAACATCCCAATCGGGCCACCTGCTGCTTCTGACCTGCTGGTGTTGCTTCGCGCAGTCCAGCCCGCCCGAGCATTTCGAAGTCGCCTCTGTAAAGCATTCAGCCCAACAATGGGGGAGATTCTCGGGCGGTCCCGGCAGCAGCGACCCCCAACGGGTCACGTACGAGAGTACAACTCTCGACCTTCTGATCCGCGAAGCTTATCACCTCGAGCCTTACCAGATATCCGGCCCATCGTGGCTGGGCGCCGAGTTCTATACAGTAACAGCGAAGGAGCCACCGGACGCAACGCTCGAGCAGTTCCGTCACATGCTGGCGAACCTGCTCACGGAACGCTTCGGCCTGGTTACTCATCGCGTTACCAGGGACTTCACCGGCTATGAAATCGTGG
>DATNDF010000058.1 GCA_035607015.1 Candidatus Angelobacter sp.
CGTGTTCGTTATGGTAATGAAACCGATGATTGGGGAGCAAACGAGCACCCGTGTGGTGATTGCGCCGTTCTCAAAGGACAATTTCACGTTGTTGGGTGTGACATTGAGCGTTGTCCGGTTTGCGGTGGGCAAGCTTTCGCGTGTGGTTGTCCGTATGAAGAGGAGGACGAGTCGCAATCCGTAACACGATGAGCGCAACGACAACTGAAACCAAAAAAGTGCCGCCGCCGGTCGAGAAGATCCGGATCAAGGTGGACGGGCGCGAGATCGAGGTGCCGAAGCTGATGCCGGACTGGCAGGGTAAGCTGCAACCCACGACGATGCTGCAGGCCTGCGGGCTGGCCGGAGTCGAGGTGCCCCATTATTGCTATCATCCGAAGCTGCCCGTCGCGGGAAACTGCCGCATGTGCCTCGTCGAGTTCGGCACGCCGATGATCGGGCCAGATCGCAAGCCGCTCTTGAATGAGGACGGCACACCGAAGATCGCACGATCAGTGCTGCCTTACGAGCCCACGACACCACGCGGCGCCATCGCCTGCGCCACGCCGATTTCGCCCGGCATGGAGATTTACCCGGGTTCGCCCGCGACGAAGCAGATGCGCGAAAGCGTTCTCGAGTTCCTGCTCATCAACCATCCTCTCGACTGCCCGATTTGCGACCAGGCCGGGGAATGCAAACTTCAGGAATATTCCGTGGACTACGGCCAGGCGGCCAGCCGGTTCGCCGAGGCGAAAGTTCACAAACCAAAGGCTGTTGATCTCGGCCCGCGCATCGTGCTCGACGACGAGCGCTGCATTCTGTGCTCTCGTTGCGTCCGGTTCACGAAAGACATCGTCGGCGATGACGCGCTCGGTTTCGCGAGTCGCGGCAGCTACAACACGCTCACCCATCAACCCGGCAGGCCGTTCGACAACAATTACACGCTGAACACGGTGGACATCTGCCCGGTCGGCGCGCTCACCTCGAAGGATTTTCGCTTCCAGATGCGCGTCTGGTTTTTGAAGGAAACAAAGTCCATCTGCGCGAGTTGCGGCACGGGTTGCAACATTGTCATCGGCTCGCGCGAGGAAAAAATCTATCGCTACGAACCCCGGCAGAACGAGGCGGTGAATTCCTGCTGGATGTGCGACGCCGGACGGCTGAATTACAAATGGGCGGGCCGACCGGACCGGCTCACTCAAGTCTTGAGTCGCAAGTCTGGCGTGTTGAGTCCGACGACCTGGACATCGGCGCTGAACGAAGTTGCTGACAAATTGAAAAACGCGCCGGCAGGTTCAGTCGCTATCGTCGCCTCGGCTCGACAAACCAATGAAGAACTTTGGTTGCTGAGCAAACTGAAATCGAAACTCGGCGCAATCAGTGACTCCGTCCCGCGCACCGGCGAGGGCGACAAACTGCTGGTCAACGCGGACAAAAATCCGAACACGAACGGCGCGCGATTGACCGGCATTGGCGCGGAGCCGATGGGATCAAACCTCCCGAGGATTGCCGAAAGCATTCGTAACGCCGGCATCAAGACGTTAATTGTCTTCGGAGAAGACGTGACAAATTGCGGCATCGGCACGGATTTGCTCGACAAACTGGAGACGCTCATCGTCAGCGACATTTTGCCGAACGAGACGACTGCGGCGGCGCATTTTCTGTTGCCCGGCTGCGCGCACGCCGAGAAGCGTGGAACCTTTACCAATGTCAAAGGCCGCGTGCAGAAATTCATGAAGGCGGTCGAGCCGCGCGGCGACGCACGACCGGAATGGGAATTCCTGCATGAACTGGTCTTCGACGTCACGGGGCAGAACGGCTTTGTCACGATCGAAGGCTTGTTCAACCAGATGGCAAAGGAAGTTCCGGCGTTCAACGGACTCACCTGGGCCGCTCTTGGTGACACCGGCGTGACGGTTCAGATTTAATCGCGCATGGACTGGAACTTTATCCTCTTCAGTTTGATCAAGATCGTCTGCGTGATCGGCGCGGTGCTGACGATGTTTGCCTACTCGGTCCTGGCGGAGCGCAAGATTTCGGCGTTCATTCAGGACCGCGTCGGTCCGAATCGCGTCGCCCTGCCGCTGGTCGGAAGCGTGCCCGTGATCGGTCCGTTTCTGACAAGGATCGGTTTCTGGCAGCCGATCGCCGACGGTTTGAAGGCCTTGCTCAAGGAGGACTTCACGCCCTCCTATGTGCGCAAGGCTTACTTCTGGCTCGCGCCCGCGATTGCTCTCATCCCGGCGTTTCTCACGGTGGCGGTGATTCCGTTCGGCTCGAATCTCGGTCATCAACGCATGGTCATCGCCGACCTGAATGTGGGCATCCTTTACACGTTCGGCATCGTGTCGCTGGGTGTGTATGGCATCGTGCTGGCGGGTTATGCGGCGAACTCGAAGTATCCGTTTCTCGGCGGCATCCGCTCGAGCGCGCAGATGATTTCGTATGAAATCGCGATGGGCATGAGCGTCATTCCCCTGTTCCTGCTGGTCGGCAATCTGAACCTGGGCCAGGTAATCGAATATCAGGCCCGGCACGGCTGGTTGATTCTTTATGCGCCGCTGTCGTTCTTCATTTTCCTGGTGTCGGCGTTTGCCGAAACCAACCGATTGCCGTTCGACCTGCCGGAATGCGAGACCGAACTGGTCGCGGGTTATAACACCGAATACAGCTCGATGAAATTCGCGCTCTTTTTCATGGGCGAATACGCAAACATGGTCGCCGGCTCGGCGATGATGGTGACGTTGTTTTTCGGCGGCTGGACGCTGCCGTTCGCCGGAATGGATCAACCGGCGGCCACGGTCCTGATGGGGCTGGTTCACATCGGCATTTTCGTCGGAAAAGTTCTGGTTCTCATGGTGGTGTTCATCTGGGTGCGCTGGATGTTGCCGCGCTTCCGGTATGACCAGTTGATGGACCTGGGCTGGCGCCGGTTCATTCCGCTCGCGCTGGCGAACATTCTCGTGACGGCGTTCGTGCTGTGGTGGAGAAGCGGAAGTTAACCGCAGAAGCGCGGAGAAGAATGAAGAAGCGCAGCCGTGCGGCTCCGCGTCTCCGCGGTGAAAAGAATTTGAAATGATTGTTCAACGCAAACAACTGACCTTGTGGGAGCGGCTTTACCTGCCGGCGATCATCGCCGGGCTCAAGGTCACGCTGCGTCATTTCTTCAAAAAGAAAGTGACGATGGAGTATCCCGAGGAGAAATGGGTCGTGCCCGAAGGTTATCGCGGCGCGCCCTATCTCGTGCGGGATCAGGAAGGCAACACCAAATGCGTCTCCTGCCAGCTTTGCGAGTTCGTCTGCCCGCCCAAGGCTATCCGGATTATTCCTCCCGGACCGGACGGCCCGCCCGCCGACCGCCCGAACGCGGAAAAGATCCCGCTCGAATTCGAGATCAACATGCTCCGCTGCATCTTTTGCGGCTATTGCCAGGAGGTGTGCCCCGAGGAGGCGATCTTCCTGATGAAGGACTACTCGCTCACCGGCACGAGTCGCGAGGAGATGATCTATAACAAAGAGAAACTGCTCGAGCTTGGCGGCGAGCACCGTGGCATTCAGAAGTGGAAACAGAAACTCGAAGAGGCGAAGGCGCAGGCAACCTTTCCGGGGGAGGTTTAGCAATGAACAACCTTCTCCGGCTAACAACTCGATTCTGTTCAGTGCTGCTGATCGCAACGCTTATCGGTTGTTCACAGAGAGAAAAGAACACGATGTTTACAGACACGAACAAATCTGAGTTCAAAGTCGGGCAAGTCTGGAACTACAAGACACGACCGACCGAAGACGGCTCGTCACTTGTAATTTTGAAGGTCGAAACCGCTCCCGGATGGAAAACAATTGTCCACGTCGGGATTACGGGTTTGAAGATTAGGACACCCAAAGGAATTCAGGACGTTGTTCCGCACATGCCCTTCGATGAGTCCGCGGTTAAGGAGAGTGTTACGGCTAAGGTCAGCGACAGCGGTAAGTTGACCAATTTCCAAAAAGGTTATGAGCTTTGGCGCGATGCAGCCAGCTCCGGTAAGGGTGGCGTTTTCACAATTTCAGTCGCTGATGCCGTTGCGACAATTGAAGAAGGTTTGAACAAGGCGCAAGAAAGATGACGCAAGAGATTTTATTTTATGTCTTCGCGTTCCTGACGCTGCTGTGCGGCGCGCTGGTGGTGGCCAATCCCTTCAGCCGGAATCCGGTCACGAGCGCGATGTTTCTCGTGCTGACCATCGTTTCCATGGCCGGGTTGTTCGTGCTCCTGCACGCCTTCTTCCTCGCGGCGGTGCAAATCCTCGTTTATGCCGGCGCGGTAATGGTGCTCTTCCTCTTCGTCATCATGCTCCTTGATCTGAAAGCGGAGCAGCGGCGCAAGTTCAACAAATTCGGCATTGCCACCGGACTGGTCTCTGTCGGTGCCATCACCGCCATTTTCATCCGGGCCATCGCCGGTTCCGGTTCCGCCGCCCGCACGATCTCGCCAACCGTTGAAGGCTCGACGCCGGCGCTTGGCCGCATGTTGTTCACCGAGTATTTGCTCCCGTTTGAAATCCTTTCCGTGCTGCTGCTGGTCGCGATGGTGGGTGTGATTTTGTTGAGCAAGAAAGACCTGAAATGAGCGTCGGCCTCGAACATTACCTGGTCGTCAGCGTGTTGCTCTTCTGCCTCGGTTTGCTGGGCGTCATCATGCGGCGCAATCTGCTGATAATTTACATGTCGCTGGAACTGATGCTCAACGCGGCGAACCTTGCGCTGGTGGCGTTCTCCCGCTTCAACGACAGGCTCAACGGACAGGTGATGGTCTTCTTCATCATCACCGTTGCGGCAGCGGAAGTGGCGGTCGGCCTGGCGCTGATCGTCGCGCTTTATCGCAAGCGCCAGACCGCGCACGTGGAGGACCTGACCACGATGAAGCTCTGATGCATGCAATGAAAAGCTGGAGCCACTCAAAAAGAAGACGAACCCTCATGGGTTTTGGCGTCGCCTGTCTTTATGTGTTGATGACGGTCTGGCTCTGTTGGTTCATCCCGGATTTCAAAATCTTTTTCGCCATCTGCTTGGTCTTGTCGGCGGTAGTTGCCTGTTTTTTAGGATACCGGGCATTCTTCTTTTCAGATGATTGGTATAGAGCGAAAGAAGATGAGAGAGCTGATTGGTGGTACAGGCACCCTCGCTTGCGAATCGTGAGCACAGCTTTTTATTGGCTCAGCTACTCCTTGGTTTTTGCCTATTTTATTTGGCGCGGCTTCTTTAGATGAAACTCGAATTCCTCCCCTGGCTCATCCTGTCCCTGCCGCTGCTTTCGGCGGCGGCCATCGCGCTGTTCACGAAAAAAAATCGGGAACTGAGCGCCAAACTCTCCATCGGCGCCATCATCGCCGGCTTCGTGCTAAGTGTGGTCTTCATCGCAGTCAACGGCTGGGAGCCCTTGAAAAAGGAAACATTGGTGACCTGGCTGGAGGTCGGCGATTTACAGGTGGACTTCGGCCTGCGGCTCGATCCGCTCAGTCTGATGATGCTGCTCATCGTCACGGGCGTTGGTGGCGCGATCCACATCTACTCGTTGGGTTACATGCGTGAGGACCGCGGTTTCTCGCGTTACTTCGCCGGATTGAGCCTGTTTACCTTTTCAATGCTCGGCATCGTGCTGGCGAACAATTTTCTGATGATGTTCATCTTCTGGGAACTGGTCGGTGTCTCCAGTTACCTGCTCATCGGCCACTGGTTCGATCGCCCCGCTGCGGCCGACGCGGCAAAAAAGGCGTTTATCACCAATCGCCTTGGTGATTTCGGTTTCCTGTTCGGCATCATTATGGTCTGGTCGCTGGCCGGCGGACTCAATTTCTCGTTGATCGAAGATCAATTGAAACAAAATCCGGCGTTGTTCGGCCCGATGGCAACGGCCGCGGGGTTGCTGATTTTCTGCGGCGCCGCCGGCAAGTCCGCGCAATTCCCGCTGCACGTCTGGTTGCCGGACGCGATGGAGGGTCCCACGCCGGTCAGCGCGCTGATCCATGCGGCGACAATGGTGGCCGCGGGCGTTTACATGCTCTGCCGGGTGATCTTTATCTTCAACGCCCCGGCGCTTCAGGTCATCGCGTCGGTGGGCGGCTTCACGGCCTTGCTCGCCGCGTTGATTGCGATTCAGCAGAACGACATCAAACGCATCCTCGCCTACTCGACGCTTTCACAACTCGGCTACATGGTCATGGCGGTTGGACTCGGCGGCCCGGCCCCAGCGATGTATCACCTCACCACGCACGCGTTCTTCAAAGCGCTCCTGTTCCTCGGCGCCGGCTCGGTCATCATCGCGTTGCACCACGAGCAGGACATCTGGAAAATGGGTGGCCTGCGCCATAAAATGCCGGTGACGTTCTGGACGTTCCTCGTCGGGACGCTCGCGCTCTGCGGCGGCCCGCCGTTCAGCGGCTTCTACTCGAAGGACGCCATCCTGGCGCGGGCGGCGCAGCAACACAACTGGCTGCTCTTCGCCCTCGGCGTGTTCGTCGCGGCGCTGACCACGTTCTACATGTTCCGGTTGTTGTTCGTCGCGTTCCTCGGTGAGCCCAAGGCGCACGAGGCCGAACAGGCGCGGGAATCGCCCGGCGTCATGATCTGGCCGCTGCGCGCGTTGGCCGCTTTTTCATTGGTCGGCGGCATAATTGGCATCGAACGCCTTTTCTGTTACGTCTTTGGATTTGAAGACAAGGGATTTCCTCGCGGGACAATGGAACAACTCACCTACCCATTCAGACACGACCCTTTGGTTGTGTTCATCGGTCTGGCGGCGGTCGCCATTGGATTCTTTGCGGCTTACAAGTTCTACGCGGGGGCAAAGGTCGATCCGTTGTCCGCCAGACTCACCGGGCTGTCCGCAGCTTTGCGCAGCCGCTTTTACTTCGACGAATTCTACGAAGCCACAGTCATCAAACTGCACGATGCCGCCGCGGCTGTCGCAGACTGGTTTGATCAATGGATTGTCGAGGGATTTTGCGTCGGTCTCGTGCGCGGCGGCACGGATCTGACGGGCCGCGCGCTGCGCCTCTTCCAGACCGGCAACCTCCAGACCTATGCCTTTCTCTTTGTGCTCGGCGTGGCGGTGGTGCTGTGGTTCGTTTTAGGTAAATAATATGAAGAATTTTAACCGCGGAGACGCGGAGGCGCAGAACGGCGGAAGAAGGATTCTTTCTCCGCGTCTCTGCGTCTCTGCGGTGCGTTCAAGATGACCTCTTTGGCTTCGATTCTGGTTTTGCCGTTTCTGGCCGCGATAGGCCTCGCGTTCGTGCCGCGCAATTACCGGTTCGTCATGCGGCTCGTGACGCTGGCAACCACTCTGCTGGTGGCGCTGCTTGCCGTCACGCTCTTCTGGCGCTTCAACGCGGACGACGCGGGATATCAATTCGTCACCACAATCCCCTTCCTCGGCGCCGGGTCACTCGGCATCCAGTGCAAACTCGGTGTGGACGGCATCAACGTCGGGCTGATTTTGATGGGTGCCCTCGTCGCCTTCGCCGCCGCCTGTGTGTCCTGGGAAATCGAGTCGCGTGAAAAAGAGTTTTACATTCTGTTGTTGGTGATGACGGGCGGCATCCTCGGCGCGTTCGCCTCGCTCGACCTGTTCTTCTTCTACTTTTTCCACGAACTCGCGCTGGTGCCCACGTTCATCATGATCGGCGTCTGGGGGCGGGGCGAGCGAAAGAATTACGCGACATTCCAGATCACGCTTTACCTCAGCCTTGGCGCGCTCATTGCGTTGATCGGCCTCATCGCGCTTTACCTGCAACTGCCCGACGGCCTGCGCACGTTCGACATCCGGGAAATCACGGGTTATTTCAAGGACAAGCCGATGGCTCAAAGCGCCCAGCATTTCATCTTTCCCCTGCTCATGTTCGGCTTCGGAATCCTCGTATCGCTCTGGCCGTTCCATACCTGGGCGCCGCTCGGCTATGGTTCGGCGCCGACCGCCACCGCAATGCTGCACGCCGGGGTGCTGAAAAAATTCGGGCTCTACGGCCTGCTGCGGGTGGCGTTGCCGCTTCTGCCCGACGGTGCGCAGCACTGGCGGTCCCTTCTCATCGCGCTGTTGTTAGGCAACATCATTTACGTCGGCCTGGTCACGATCGCGCAGAAACGGCTCGATTGGATGCTCGGTTACTCGAGCGTGATGCACATGGGCTACATCTTTCTCGGGATCGCGAGCCTGAACCTGATCGGGTTGAATGGTGCGGCGGTCCTGATGTTTGCCCACGGGATTTCGATC
>DATNDF010000059.1 GCA_035607015.1 Candidatus Angelobacter sp.
AAGCGATTGTGGGGGCTTTTTGCCGGACGGTTTAAGTGTGCCGAACAGTTTTTCGCGGATCACTTCGTTTTGAATTACTGCCCACTGGCATTCATTGACAAGGAGGGACGAAACCTGACTCCGGACAAATTACTCACGTCCGAACAAGCGATGCCTCTGTTCTTGGCCTGTGACCGGCACCTGACCAAAGTCGTTGAAATATTGAAGCCGGAATGGTTGATCGGTGTCGGCGATTTTGCCGAGAGGCGCGCCAGGCTCGTCTTCGCGGACACCACGCTTAAAATGGGGCGAATTCTTCACCCGAGTCCGGCCAATCCCGCGGCCAATCGGGATTGGGCGGGCATTGCAACGCGCCAGTTGGAGGCCGCGGGTGTTTGGTGACCCGTGGCCATGTGAGCGGGCAGTGCGGGAAATAAATTATCTGTTCGGGCTGCTGCCAGTCCGGTAAACATCGCATCACACTTCAAATTCTGCATGCGCATATTGATTGCGACCGTGACAGCGGGGGCGGGGCATCTGCAGGCCGCCGCCGCTCTGGAAGAGGCATGGCGCACGCTGCGTCCCGGCGACATGGTCGAAAAGGTGGATTTGCTTGATTTCGTTTCCCGCCTGCAACGGAGGGTTTACATCCAGGGTTATGTGAAGCTGGTGAAGCACGCGCCCGAGTTGTGGGGAATGGTTTTCAAGAAGACGGACAATCCGGCGCTGTTGCGGAAGGTGGGATACTTTCGTCGCGGATTCGCCGAACGCACCAACAAGAAATTCGTCAAGTATTTGAAAGCGTTTCAGCCGGACGCCGTGATTTGCACGCATTACCTCCCGGTGGAAATCATGGCCCACCTGGAACGCAAAGGGTTTAACCCGATGACGGTTTGCGTGGTCACAGATTTCGAGGCGCATGCGCTCTGGATGGAGCAGACGGTGGATTTGTATTGTGTGGCCGCCGAGGAGACAAAAGCGAGTCTTGTCGCGCGCGGAGCCAGGGCCCGAGACGTGGTGGTGACCGGGATTCCGATCGCCGGAAAATTTTCAAACCGCCCCGATTCACGAACCGTGCGAAGAAATCTTGGGCTGCGCGATGATCTGTCCGTCGTGCTTGTGCTGGGAGGTGGATTTGGCATGGGTCCGATGTCGAAAATCCTGGCTGCAATTGACAAGGTAGAGCGCAACTTCCAGACCGTCGTCGTCGCCGGTCGCAACGAAAAACTGCGTCGCGAGCTCGCCTGCGCAGACTTTCGGCATCCGGTAAGGGTGCTTGGCTTCGTGACGAACATGCACGAGCTGATGGCGGTCGCGGATTTGATCGTCACGAAACCTGGCGGGTTGACGACTTCAGAAGCGCTGGCCATGGGTAAACCGCTGTTTATTCTCAATCCGATTCCCGGCCAGGAGGCGGCGAACAGCGACTTTCTGCTGGAACGCGGCGCAGCAGCCAAAGCGAACCGGATCGAGGATGTTCCCTTCAGGCTCGAGCAACTGATCGGATCGAAGAAGCTTAAGGAGATGGCCGGCGCGGCGAAGGCACTCGGCCACGTTGATGCGGCGCAGCAGATTTGCGGTGAAATCTTCCGGCGGCTGAACGCCAGTCAGGGCTAATCGATGGTCAGTCGGCCGACCGGGCGCCGACTCTGAAACTCCTCCGCTTCCGTCGATCCCGGGCGGGAACCCATTCCCAGCCGCTGCTTCATTCCCGCGAAGAAAGATGTCCTTTTGGTTTCGGAACTGATGCCGATCATGCCGTATACTCGCTGCCAGAAAAAGGCGTCGGTGCGATCGAGGGCGAGCAATTCAACGTAAAAGGAGTCGATTTCGCGGCGGCGGCGGTGCATCGATTCGATGAAATACGCCGGCTCCATGGGCAAATCGCTGAAACTGTCCAGAAACATGGCCGCGTTGGTCAGTGGCTTGACCAAATCTTCGTTGGTATGTGAATTGAGGGAAAACAATTGGGCCAGCTCCAGTTTGATGGCCTTCATGATCTCTTCTTTCGGCGCTGGAAGGAGTGCCGGGTCGCGCCGACTTCCTCGTTTCGAGTCGTCTGAGAGTACTTGCTGGTAGTGGTGGATGAACTGCTCAGCTTGCTGGATCGTCATAAAAAAACATCTTCGCCCGTTGGGCCGGGACCATTCAATTCGTTCCTGAACGCCAATCGTTTCGTGACCCAAACAGACCAGAGTTGGCGTCAGTGTCCCGAATCGGTACGAACAAGGCTCATTTGCCCGGTCAATCTGTTCCCAGCAAGTGGTTTGCCATGGCCGCGCGAAATACCGGGTGAAATTCCATTTTGCTCTCAAAATGTGTGAGGGATCGTTCGTGGCGCTGTCCGTGCCGACCGGCGGGGCGACGAGGCCCTTGTTACAGTTGACACGACGAACTCGGGAACTCTGCCCTCCCACCAGGCGATTATTTCCAAGGGTCCCTCCATTCGGCGCCGCCAACCCGTTTCCGACGTTTCTTTTAATAACTCGCCACGTCTTCAGTTCATAGCTTTCAGACAGTTTTTTTTTTTGAATCAGGTATCCCATCCATCCGACAACCTGGAAAAGTCAAATGGCGATCCGGACTCTTCGGCCAACCGGGCGGGGTTCCTTCGCGCCATCGGAGGAGCTGACCGGTCGTCGCCTGGTGCAAGTTTGAACCTGGATGAAAACGCCGATGAAATCTTTTGTGATAAGCGGTGCGCGCCCAACCGGTTGTCTCGCCGGATGGACAGCCCGACACTCGTGGCGTAATTTTGTAACAGATTTTATGGTTTCCTCGGTTTCATATCCTGAAAAGTCTCCTTCTCAAGGTGCGCCCGCTCGGGCCAACTACTATACGGGCGAAGTCGTTTATATTTACGCTTTCGATATTGCTTACGAGATGGCGCGTTTGCCTTTGAGGGAACTGCTCGGACAGCCACTGGCGCAGTTTTCCGTGGACTCCGGCAAGCGTACTCCCAGGCAGCTTTTTTTCTACCGGCCGCAAATGGTTCGACTGCCTCCGCTGGAACGCATCGGGCCGCACGGGCTTGCGCGTTTGGAACGGGTAGTGAAACTGCTGCCGGTCGGCGCAGTCAGTATCACCGTGCGGGTGCCGTTCGACATGGCACGAATCGAGGACCTCGTGGTTTACCATGACTTGCAGTTCAGCAACGGTGCTCTGCACGACGAAGTTCGGCGACTGGCGGACGAATTGCGGCGCGAACTCGCGCCCTATCTCATCCGGCCCATCGCGCAACTGGCCGAAGAGGAAGCGTACACGGTCTTTTGCATCGAATCCCCGCTCCACGCGAAGGACGGCGCGACCTTGAGCGCCGAGGACTGGCTCAAGGTCCATCGCCGGGAAGTCGCCTCACTGCTCACGCAGGAACCGGACGTCGATCGCCTCTCGCGGCAGGAGGCAGACGAATCAACAGGGCGCCACCTCAGTTACTATGAGTATGATCTGGCGGTCATCGATTGGGATGCGGCCCTGATCGTGGATGGGCGACAGAATTTCGATGAAACGCTCTATGTCATGGAACTGGCCAATCTTCAATTGGCGGAACTGGAAGCCTACGATCGGATTCTCGACGAGGCGCTGGAGCGGTCCTATCGCGACCTTGGCGAGCGGCCGTTGCGGCGCAAGGGCGATGTGTTGCGTGAACTCCGCGAAATCCGCGTTGACCTCGCGCGACTGGGCGATGAGCTTTTGAACATCACCAAATTCTTTGGCGACTGGCACCTTGCTCGCATTTATGAAAACATTTCCGCCCGGTTCCATTTGAGCGACTGGCACCGGACCATCCACGTCAAACTCAAAACACTGGACAACCTCTACCAGTTGCTCCAGCACGACCAGACCAACCGCTGGATGCTGATGCTGGAGGGGACCATCGTCCTGCTGTTCATCGTTGACCTGGTTCTTCTCTTCATGGGGCTGAAGCATCCATGAGTCGCCGGTGCGGCAACCTCTGCTCAATCCTCGATGGCTTTTCCGCCGGTGTTGTGGCATTCTTGGACCAACCCGGCCGATGAACGTTCTGGAAAAATGTCTGACTCTGACTATCACGACACTGCTCCGCATTCTGCTGGGCGTTTACTTCCGCCGGATCGAGTGCTTTCACGCGGAACGCGTTCCTCACGACGGACCGGTCCTGTTTGTTTCGAATCATCCCGGGTCCGTTACTGACGCGTTCATCATCGGCACGTCGGTGCCGCGTCAGGTCCATTTCGTCGCCACTGTCAAACTCTTCGGTTTCCCGCCGCTGGCCTGGCTCCTGAAACAATGCGGCATCATCCCGATCAACCGGTTGAAAGACGATCCACGCGCCATGCGCTCGGTCATGGACACGTTTGAGGCCTGCTTCAAAATACTCGAGCGAGGCGGGGCCATTGGGATTTTTCCCGAAGGAATTACTTACGACGACTCGCAACTCAAAACGGTCAAAACCGGCGCGGCCCGCATGGCGCTGGAACTCGAACATCGCCACGACGGAAACCTCGGCTTGAGAATTGTTCCGG
>DATNDF010000060.1 GCA_035607015.1 Candidatus Angelobacter sp.
GGCGACCCAGGAAAACGCCACGGGTGGCCACGGTTTTCCGCTCGCCAACGGGGAGAAGATCGTGGACTGGGTGAATGAAATCTACGAAGGCCAGCCGCCGCCGGACGAGTTTGTAAACTGGGCGAGTGCGCTTCGTCTCGATTGGGAGAAAAAGGAGGCGGCAAAGAAGGCGAAAGCCGCGGCGAATCCACCCCCACCGCCGTCGCCGAAGAAAGACAAAGTGCAGAGTGGTTTGGCCAGGGCGGCAGTCCGCGCGGCGCAGGAGGGATTTCCTGTGTACTCCATTTCGTCGGACGTGCAGGGTTCGACAGGTATCAGCACGTTCCAAAAAAGTTTGCCCCAGCGGTTTGTCGAGGTCGGCATCGCCGAAGCGAACATGATCAGCACGGGCGCGGGCTTTGCCAAAATGGGCTTCATTCCCATCGTGGACACATTTGGACAGTTCGGCGTCACCAAGGGTAATCTCCCGTTGACGATGGCCGCGCTTTCACAGGCACCGGTCATTGCGATGTTCTCACATGTGGGGTTTCAGGATGCGGCCGACGGCGCGTCGCATCAGGCGACGACTTATCTTGCCGCCACCTGCGCGATTCCGCACACCGTGGTGGTCGCGCCATCCTGTTCGGATGAAGCAGAGGCGCTCATGTACCAAGCCATCAAGCGTTACGCGGCGGACCGGGCGGGAGGCCACGATGGCGAATCCTATATTTTCTTTGTCGGGCGCGAGAATTATCCACTCTCGTGGGTTGAGAACGCCCGGTATGAGTGGGGCAGGGCACAAGTGTTGCAGCGGGGGAGTGATGTGGTTCTCGTCGGTTGCGGTCCACTGCTGAGCAAAGCCATCGAGGCTGGCCGGAGACTGGCGGAACAGAACGTCAGGGCGACCGTCATCAACAACCCGTTCATAAACCGCGTTGATCTCGACACGATTGGCGCGGAGGTCCGGAACTGCTCCGGCCGCGTGGTGACGATCGAAGATCACCAGACCATCGGTGGCATGGGCGCGCAGGTTTCGCACGCCCTGTCGCAGGCCGGCATCGCGCATCGGATGAAATCACTGGGCATCAAAGGCGAATTCGGCCAGTCCGCGTACATCGCGGAGCATCTTTACGAGAAGCACAACCTGACCGCGGCAAAGATGGCCGAGTCCGCGCTGGAATTGGTGGGCCCGAAATAGCGAATCACGACGTCGGGATCGGTCTGTGTTACAGCGAGATGCGGCTGGTGGCCGGCTTTGATTTGACGTCGTCACGATTGCGGCTGGTATTTGATTTGCTGCGAATGACGCAGAGTGGCTCGTCCTTGCGGATAACGAAAGCCGCCGGGCAGGTGGTGTGCAGCCGATGAAACATTTCATTCTAACAATTCTTGTGGCGATCAACTGCGCCGCCAGTCTTCAGGCGCAACGTTGCGCGGTATGCGACATGCCGTTCGACTCGGTCCTTTACACGATTCAGGACAGAGTCACCGACCAGCAGGTGAGCGTTTGTGGCAAGTGCCTCGCCTTGACAACGCGGTGCTATCTCTGCGCGCTACCGGTCAAGAACAACTTCACGACCCTGGATGACGGGCGTGTGTTGTGCGCGCGCGACGCGAAAGGCGTCGTCCTGTCGGAGAACGAGGCGTTGCAGGTGTGCAGTGAGGCCAGGGGTGAACTGGACAGGGTATTTTCGAGATTTCTGAGCTTTCCAACGAACGTGACCACGGCAGTGGTCGATAAGGTCCACATGGAGCAGTTGTTCAAGAAGGCCGGATTCGATAACCAATGCCCCTCCATATTCGGTTACATCCGGAGCCGCACGAACGAGCAGGGTGAGATGAAACATGCGATCAGTTTGCTCAGTGGCCTGCCCCGGGCGCGGTTGATGGCCGTCTGCGCTCACGAGATGGCGCATTCATGGGTCAACGAACATGTGACACGCGCCCGGCAGGTTCATTTGGACGCCGTGGAAGGATTCTGCGAACTGGTCGCCTACAAGCTCATGGCTTACCTGGGGCACGAACAGGAGCAGAAAATCATCAGGGCGAATCATTACACGCGGGGGCAGTTCGATTTGTTCCTCGCTGCGGACAACCAATACGGATTTTACACCCTCATGGAATGGATGCAGTCGGGACTCGACGCGAGTCTTGACGGAAAAGACCTGGATCGCGTCAGAAGGGTGAGGTTTCAGCCCCGGCGATCCGCAACGGCAGAGTTTGTTCCGTTGCCGAAGCCCGCCCCCACTCCTGTGCCCGATACGCTTACGCTGATCGGAATCTCGGGAACGGGCAGTCGACGGCTGGCATTGGTGAATGATCGCGCCCTCAGTGCGGGAGAATCGGGAAAAGTCAGAGTTGCCAGGACGAACGTCGTGGTCCACTGCCTGGAGGTGCGCAGCGGCTCAGTCCTTATCGAAGTCGAAGGATCTTCGGAAACGAAGGAACTGTTTCTGAAATCCAAATAGCGCGGCGTCCTTTTGATTCGGTAGCAGCGCGACTCGCAAAAGGGGGTGCGCGCCGCTTTCATTGCCGGCATTCAAACGGCGTCGAGGGATTGGTCCGAAACGCCCGCTACCTCAACGCCGGGTCAATCACCCACTCCCGTCCAGCCGCCGCGGACCACAACCTCCGGTAGTCGGACAAATTTTTTGTACAGCTCGAACGAATCAGGGTTGTCAGCGCGGGAGGCTTATGCAAATTATTTTGTGCGGATCACATGCCGGACAGTTTCACATCATTGAAAGGCCAGTTGCTGCTCGACGGAGGCAAGCTACGCGGTTCGTTTTTTCATAGGGCGGTCGTCCTGGTCTGCCAGCACGATCCGGAGGGCGCATTCGGGCTGGTGCTGAACCGGTCGAGCGGCAACGAAGTCGGCGAAGTGATCGTTGCCGACATGGCAGACAGTCTGAAGAAATTGCAACTGTATCTCGGCGGGCCGGTGCAACCACAGGCGCTCAGTTTCCTGCACGCTGACAGTTTTCTGCTCAACTCAAACGTGATGCCCAACCTCAACGTTGGCCACTCGCTGGATGATCTGGTGGAGCTTGGCCAGGGTTTTTCCTCGACCCAGCAGTTAAGGATCTTTGCCGGTTACGCGGGCTGGAGTCCGGGCCAGCTCGACGACGAAATGAAACGCGAGGCCTGGCTGACCCATCCTGCCTCGATTGAACTGGTCTTCAGCACGGACGCCGGAGAACTCTGGAAAACAATTCTACGACAAAAAGGATGGAAATACCGCCTCCTGTCCGAAACGCCCGAGGACCTGTCGTGGAATTGAATTCCAACGCGCGGCGTAACGAACGGTCGGTACGATTTGGGTTTAAGCGTCGCGGATTGGTTCCAGACGGACGCGCTGATGAAGCGTTTCCGGTCTCGCCCAACGCGTTGAAGAATCCCGATCAACGCCCGCGTTCACTTCTGATTCATTCGCCTCAACTCTTCCAACTGGGGTTTGAGCTCCTTCTTGGTCTCCGCGTTCATGCGGTCAATGAAGAGGATGCCCTGAAGGTGATCCGTTTCATGCTGAATGGCGCGAGCGAGCAGGCCGCCGCAGCGAAATTCAAGGCGCTGACCATCCTCACCGAGCGCGACGACATCCACCGATTCCGGCCGGGTGATGTCGGCATATATTTCAGGGAAGCTCAAACACCCTTCCGGGCCGGCCACCGGTGGTGCCGCAGGGATGATTTCCGGGTTCATCAACACGAGCGGCATGAACGCGCTGACGTCGGATGGCTCGCCCTGTAATTGAAGGGTTGAAGGCCGGTCTTTGATTTCGCGCACGTCGATCACGGTCAGTTGCAGCGCGTGGCCGACCTGTTGAGCGGCCAGTCCGACCCCCGCCGCGGCGTACATGGTGTCCAGCAAATCCTCGATCAGCTGCTTGATTTGCGGCGTTATTTTCTCAACGCGGGCGCCCTTCTGTCGCAGGACCGGATGCCCGTATTTAACGACGGGAAGAATCATTTTGTCGCCGGTTTTGATGCAAACAGTCGAAGTTCCCTGGCTGCGAGTCAAGTGGGACGATTTCCAAACGTGCTTATTTTCCCGGCCATTTGCGCAGCAGCCCGGTCAATTGAGTGATGGACGGACTCGTCGCCGTGCGAACGTAGTAGCCACTTGTTGTGACACCGGTCAGCACGCTCATTGCGTTGTCGAATCCAAGCAGTTTGCCCAGGCAAAAACCCGCGTTAAAATGGTCGCCCGCGCCGGTAGTGATCTTCGGTTTGGAAATGTAAGGCCCTTTGACGAGATCGACCGATTCTCCGCTGACGGCCAGCGCATAGGAAACCGGATGTATGACAATCGTGCTGACGGGTAGTCTGGCGCGCAACTCCCGCGCGAGTGCGGAAAGCGCCTCCGCGCTGTGCGCCCTGCCACGGAGCCCCAGCACTTCGGCAATTTCATTGGCTTCCTTCTCGTTCAGGCCGAGAACGACATTGAAATGGTTCTCGAACCGTTTGATCATCTCCAGTGCGCGGGCGATGTCTCCCGTGGTGCGTTTTTCAGGGTCGCACAGGTCAAAGAACATCATGCGGCGCGGCGGTTTCAGGCCGGGACAAAGCTCGTTCAACAGAGAGTTCCAGATGTCGCTCATGTGGGGAAGCATCGTCCAGTTGACGAACGCGGCGAGGTCGGCGTTTTCGAATTTCGCCGCGAATTTTTCGCGACCGAACCGCGCGAGGATGTTGGGCCAGGTGATTTCCTTGAGCGAGGAGTGTTTTCCCAGCATGATCTTGCCGTCCTCAAATTCGAGCGCGTCAGTATGTCCGGGCTCGGCAATGGAATGGACTTCCGCCCGCCTGGCAAACTCGTGGAAGACAGGGTGGAGGTGCGGGTACCCAAGGTTGCAGAGATAAGTCACCTTGAGGCCGAAACTGGCCAGTGCATTGGCCATGATCGGACCGTTCCCGCCGAGTTTGGTGAGCTGGTTCACCAGTTCGATGTTCGTACTTTTCCCGGAAGCCTCGGCGATCC
>DATNDF010000061.1 GCA_035607015.1 Candidatus Angelobacter sp.
TTCCTCCGATGGAATTAAAGGAGAAAGGCAGCGGAAGCGAGGACGATGTCCAGCGGTATTACCTGAAAGCCATGAACTGCCCGCATCATCACCGCATTTTTGCGGCTGAGCCGCGCAGTTACCGCGATCTCCCATTGCGCCTGGCCGAATACGGTTGTTGTTACCGCTACGAGCAGTCGGGCGAACTCTTTGGCCTCATGCGCGTGCGTTCGCTCAACATGAACGACGCGCATATCTACTGCACGCCGGAGCAGTTCGCCGCCGAGTTCAACGCCGTAAACGAGATGTATCTGAAGTATTTCAAGATTTTCGGCTTCGAGAAATACGTCATGCGCTTCAGCACGCACGACCCGTCGCGCCTCACCGGCGACAACGCCAAGTTCGTCAACGAACCGGCGCTGTGGAAGAAGACCGAGGACATGGTGCGCGAGACGTTGAAGAAGTCCGGCATCAACTACGTCGAGGTCGCCAACGAAGCGGCGTTCTACGGCCCGAAGATTGACGTGCAGGTCTGGAGCGTCATCGGCCGCGAATTCACGCTGGCGACCAACCAGGTGGACTTCGCCCAGCCCCGTCGCATGGGTTTGGTTTATCGCGACAAGGACAACTCGAACAAGACGCCGCTGTGTATCCATCGCGCGCCGCTCGGCACGCATGAGCGCTTCATCGGCTTCCTCATCGAGCATTACGCCGGCAACTTCCCGCTCTGGCTCGCGCCGGAGCAGGTCCGCGTGCTCACCATCGGCGACGACGAAGGGTTGGTGAACTACGCCAAAGCCATCGTGACCGAACTGCGCGCGAACATTGTCCGGTGCGAAGGCGATTACGGCACCGACAAGATCAACGGCAAGATTCAGCGCGCCGAAGAAGCGAAAGTGCACACCATGCTCGTCATCGGTGGCCGCGACATGGAAGCGGGAAATGTTTCCGTTCGCCTCCACGGCAAAGGAAACATCGGCGCGAAGCCGAAGGCGGAGGTCGTTGCCGATATTCTGGCGAGTATTAAAGAGCGGCGGGCTTGAATGGTAGCGCGGGCGTTCCGCCCGGCTGAAAATAGTTTGTTACCTTTCCTGCATTGGCGGCATTTAGATACAGATGCAGGAGCTGGACGACATCACTCTGTTGCGGCAATACACGGAGCATAATTCCGAGGAAGCCTTTGCCGAACTCGTCACGCGGCACGTCAACAAGGTCTATTCGGTTGCATTGCGTCACGCTCGCAACCCACATCAAGCCGAGGAAATCACGCAAGCCGTCTTCGTCATTCTCGCCAGAAAATCCAGGCAGCTTGGCAAGAAGGTTGTCCTCGCCGGCTGGCTGTATCAAACAGCGCGGCTGACGGCAGTAACATTTATTCGTAGCGAAACCCGCCGCTCCCGCCGCGAACAAGAGGCTCATGACTTCAGGACTGAGCAACGAATTGAAAGCTGGATTTGGGACGATGTTCGCAAGCTTCGCGCGATTCAGTCTTTTTATTTGGTCGAGCGAAAAAGTGATGGCGACAACCGTGTCTATCGCTATCGGCTGAACTATCAGCACGCATCGCTTTTTGTGAGCTGTACATTCAACAAGGAAGACAAGATCACAAAATTCGCCATCTTTGATTGACGGAAGGTGAAGGTCGCCAACGAGGCGGCGTTCTACGGGCCGAAGATTGACGTGCAGGTGTGGGGGTGTTTGCACACGGCCACCACGTCGGCCGCGAATTCACCATCGCCACCAACCAAGTGGACTTCGCCGTGCCCGCGCGGTTCGGCCTTACTTATCGCGACAAGGACAACTCGAACAAGACGCCGCTGTGCATCCATCGCGCAGCCGTTCCGAATTGTTGCTTGTTCGTTTGCTTTCACGGCGGTTAGTCTCCGGTTCATGTCCAAAACCAATTCTCCACTCAAATCCATGTCCCGTCGGAATTTCATTACCATCTCGGGAGCCGCTTCCGCAATGCTGGTGGCGCGGTCGGACCGGACCGCCGCCCTCGCCGCTCCGGTGGCGGCTGCGAGCGGGACAAAGAAGCGCCCCATTGGCCTCGAATTGTATTCGGTTCGCAATGAACTCATGCGTGATTTGCCCAAGACGCTCGATACGGTCGCAAAGATCGGTTACGAGGTGGTGGAGTTTTACGCGCCCTATTTTGGCTGGACCCTGCCTTACGCAAAGGAGGTGCGAGCGCGCATGGATGATCTTGGACTGCGCTGCTACTCGACACATAATCACATCGAGTCGTTCACCCACGGCGAAACGATGGACAAGGCCATCGAGCTGAATCAGATTTTGGGAACGCGCTACATCGTCATGGCAAGTTCGCCGGGCTGGGCGCGCGGCGTGGAAGGATGGCAACGGTTGTGCAGGCAGCTCTCGGACGCGACCGAAAAGCTTATCCCGCACGGGTTGTCGGCAGGTTACCACAATCACCAGGTTGAATGGGCGAAACTGGACGGTGATCAACGCATCATGGAATTCATTGCCGCCAACACGCCGAAGGAGTTCGTGCTGCAATTGGATGTGGGCACCTGTGTGGAGACGAATTCCCATCCGGTCGAATGGGTGAAGGCCAATCCGGGCCGGATCAAAATTGTTCACCTCAAGGACTGGGCGCCGGACAACGCCGCGCACGACAAGGGATACAAGGTGCTTTTTGGCGAAGGTGTGACGCCCTGGAAGGAGTTGATCGCCGCGCTCGAATCCGTTGGCGGGGTGGAGTTCTACCTGATGGAACAGGAGGGCAGCCGGTTCTCCGAATTTGAAACCGTCAAACACTGCCTCGACAACTGGAACAAGATGAGGGCTTGAGATCGGATGATTTCCGGCTTCGGTGACCGGTCGTGTCGGCGGCTCGCTCCGAGTGAGCAATCGATTGGCCGCATGGCCGGTCCCCACGGGTACCGGCGGACCGGTGACGCGCTTGAATCGGTTGCGACCGGCGTGAAGAAGATTTTCTTAGCGGAGATTGCCGGTTGGTTGGGCTGCCTTGCCGGTTTCTGCGTGCGATCACTTCGATGATTTGAGAGTAAAGAGCAAACTGTAGTTCGACTGATTCTTGTTTCGGATCTGTCTGTCGATTTGGATCGCATCATTCTTCGGCGCCAGCACATTGACCAGATACACGCTGATGGCCGGCAGATGTCGGTTCTCCAGGACAAGCTCATGCCTGCCGGGTGCGAGACCATCGATGGTGGCGGCCGCCTTGAATCGAATCACGCCAATACCAGCCCGGGCGTCACTCAACGGCGGGAAGTTGATGTCACCCGCGGCCAGATTCAACGGCTTTCCGTCGAGACGGACCTGAAGATCCTTCAACAGGCGCCTCGCGTATGTGGCCGCTTCCGTGTCGGAAACGCGGCCGTCGTGATCGCGGTCGATTACCGGAAACAACTGATCAAACACGGCGACACCGGGCGTAAGGTGAATGGACAGGTCAATGCGATTGGTTGCCACCGTGATCCGGGTGGCCTGGAGGTATTCGTCCAGTCGGTGCGCCTGCGTGTTGGAGGCAAAAACGAGCAGAAGCAAACTCGGCAAGGCCCGTTTCATTTACCGGTGAATTTTTTGCCGTAATCGTCGGTTGGATCACGATACATCGTGTGCAGGTGCATGGTCACGTCACCGCCGAGTCGCTGCGGCGCGTACTCGATGACGATTGTCGGCCCCTGGATACGGAAGTAGGCCTTGCCGGCTTCCAGCGGGCCGCTCCACGCAAACCATGTGTCTGCCAGGTGCGCCTTGATCTCGGCCATCTTCTCGGCGGCGGCGGTTTCGTGAATGATTCCCGACCATTCGGAAATCAATTTGATCAACAGCTCGCGCTGGGCATCTGTCAGCCCGGAAGCCTTGATTCCTTCGGGTTCGATCGTTTCACCATCATGCCCGGGGCCCAGCACCAGGTCGCGCATTTGAAATCCCAGGATGGCCTTCTTGCTTTGAGATTCGTCGAGAGATTTGACGAGTTCGAGCGCCTCGTCCGTTTCCCGGCCCAACGGGCGCACGGATTTTCCTTCGAGCGTGTAACGAGCCGGTTGAACCGCGATCAGGCTCGGCGTCAGGATGTTTTCCCGGCCGACGATCGTAATGTTCAAGGCAAGATGATGCCCGCCGAACTGAATCATCCACGGCTCGGTCGTCGAAGGTTTGCCCATGAACGAAACGTAGAATTGATCCTTCCCGAAAGCGGGTGATCCGCCACCGCTTTCTCTCCGCAACACTTCATCGCCGTTGATGATGCCGACGACCTTTTCGTAGCCCATTCTGCTGAGCGCCGTCGCGAGCATCTTCATCACGGCGTCCCGCTGAGACTGCTTCAGGTCGCCCATGCGGAGCCCGCGACGCTCGGCCATGCTGATGGGGAGATTGGACCAACGGACGCGCTGGGCGGCATCGTCGGAAGCGAAGCTCGCCCTGCCGCGCTGGGTGTCGTCCAGCGTCTCAAGAAAGGCATTGGCGGCGCCAACGATCTTCTGGGTTTGCCCGGAAGCAGCGGCCTCCAATCGTACTGAATCGAGCATCCCAATCGTTGCAAGGAAGACGAGAAGCGAAATAGTTGTGTTGCGGACGGACAGGATGGGTTGCATGCAAGGAATGTGCGCAAGAGCAGGCTCCCCGACAATCAAATTTACTCTCCTGCGGTTGCTTCTTCCGTGCCGTGGGAGATCTGCCGCCGTTGACTTGCGACGGCTTCGGTTCCGCCGTTGGGAGTGAATCGAAGTACGTGGGCATGTTCCAGTTTAACTTGTCTCCGGTGTTTGTTTGTGCTCCCATCGCACCGTCTCCCATGAACTACGATTCAAAACGTGTGTAAACTTCGCGACCACTCAAGGACCATGCAACGCACAAATTTCAAACCTCTCACTCGTGTCATTCTTTTTTTGGCGTTGGCCGCCTTTGCTCCGGTGGCTCCGGCTCAGACCATCTACACCTTCACCAAAATCGCCGATACCAACTTCTTTTTTTCCAACTTTAGCGCTCCTAGCCTCAACGACGCGGGCAAAGTCGCTTTCAACGCGAGTGCCCGCGACCAGCGATCCGGCATCTTTTCCGGCGACGGTACAGAAACCGGCCTGGGTGACTATGTGGCTATCGTGATACAACAGCCCGGGACCGGAGTTTATGTGCCCGGTTCGTATGTCGGATCGCGGGTCGCGTTCAGCAGGATTGTGAATCCACAGACTGGAACCGGCGGCATCTTCAGTTCCGATGGCGTGAATCCCCAGACGATCATCGTTGATCCCACAATTGTAAATGTCACCTTGTATCCGCCCCTCATGAACCGCGCCGGACAGGTCGCCTACCTGGGCGGGGGTACGGTTGATCTGAGAGGCATCTACGTCGCCCAAAACGGGTCGAGCCAACCGGTTTACACGATCCCGGCGTTTTTCACGCGTGGACCGGTGGAGATGCACAACGTGTTCGAGTTCGGAAACACGCAAGTGACCGATGCGGGAGCCATCCTTTTTGAAGGCGACTTCTTCAATCTCCCGGTGAATCCCACCGATCCGGAGATCGATTTTGGCGGTCTGGTTCAAGGGGGTCTAAACGGTGGTCTCCCGACTCTGCTCGTGACCGATGGACTATTGAGTAATGGCGACTTTCAATCACTGGAGGAGTTTGCTGGAAATAACGGCGGCCAGGTTGCATGTATCGTCAGCGTTTCCGACGACATCGGGCTTTATTATCGCCTTCTCAGAGTGAACGGCGGTGCTGCCACGTCGATTACCGACACAAGGTCCGGGCCGTTTCTCGATCTCAGTTTCGGCGGCTCCAGGAGCCTCACAATCAACGATAATGGAACGATTATCTTTGTCGCAACGTTCAAAGATGTTAACGGGGTCACCCAGACCGGTCTCTTCACCGGTCCGGATCCGGTAAACGACAAAGTCATCGCCACGGGTGATCCGTTGTTCGGTTCTGTTGTTGGGAGCATTACCTTCGACCGCGTGGGTTTCAACAACCAGGGACAAGTCGCTTTTCGCGCCGCTTTGAATAATGGGAACAGCATGGTTGTCCGCGCCGATCCGAGCAATGGTGGCACAACAGTTGAATGGGTCGGTGCCGGCTCTGGCTCATTCGATGTCTCCAGCAACTGGCAGCCGACCAATGGTGACCCGCCGCGCGTGCCGACCAGGACGGTCACCATCAGCGACACGGCGCTCTTTGACCGCGCGGAAGCCTACACTGTTGATTTCGGGGGCAACCAGCAGCACGTCGAGCGGCTCGTCGTCAAAGACGGAAATGTCCTGTTTGCGAATGGCTCCATCAAGGCGGATGCAACCTCTCCCGAGATACCATCCGTGGAAATTGACAATGCGCGGCTTGGCCTCCTCACAGCGATGTCGCTGACGAACAATCACGCGTTGATCGGCAGTTCGGGGGCTTCGCGGGTGGACGTGGGAGTCGGCGGCGAGTGGGTCAGTCTGGGATCGTTGCACGTGGGCGGAGCAGGACAAGGCATACTCAACATCGAACCGGGTGGAACGGTCGTGAGCGCGGAATCCCTTATCGGCACCGGGGTCGGCGGCGGGCAGGCGATCGTCGGCAATAACGGATCTTGGGATACGGGCGCTATTGCGATCGGGGCGGGTGGCACCGGCGAGTTGATCATTACGAATTCGGGTCATGTCAACAGCACAAATGCAATTGTGGGCCTCAGTCCGGGGCTGGGAAACAAGGTCACCGTGACCGGCTTCAGCGACCCGACGAACTATTCTCAATGGCACGTCGAAAACGGTCTGATCGTTGGACATTCCGGCGCCGGAACGTTGGAAATCAACGATGGGGGATCCTGTTCTGTAAGCCTGCCAGTTATTATTGGGGATTCTCAGGCAAGCGGGACCGTGAAAGTCACTGGCGTCCCTTCCACCAACATCAATGCGAGTTCATATCTGAATGCTTCTGCCATCATCGTGGGTAAAGGCGGTTTGAGCGTCGAAGATGGCGCTTTCGTCCAGGCTGATTACCTGCAGTTGAAAGGGCCTGGAACGGTCAAAGTTTTGGGAGTCAACGCAGCCACTGGCCGGCGATCGGACTTGACGCTGCTCGGTGATCCTCTTGTGGAAACCCTGGTAATCGGAGGCCCGCACGGGAGCAGTTCTTTGGTGGTTGGCGAAGGGGCGCTGATGCATACCGCCGCAGGCAACGTGAAGATCGGCGATGATCCAAGCGCGCCCGCCTGCAAAATTGACATCATCGGCCTCTCCAGCAACCCGACTTCGACGCTTCAAGTGGACAATAACCTGGAGCTGGGCAAAGTGGGCCCCAGCACGATCACGTTGAGCAACGGGAGACTCGAAGTTGGTGGAACCCTGACCGTGTGGGCCAACGGCTTCATTCAAGGTAACGGCGCTTTGATCGCAGGGACACGCGTCAAGAACGGCGGCTACATTTCGCCCGGGCTTTCTCCGGGTCGGCTCATTCTTGAGGGCGATTACGAACAAACCGCGGGCGGCCGATTGAAGATCGAAGTCGGCGGTCCCGATCCGGGCGTCTCTCACGACCAGTTCGTTGTGAATGGCGCCGCAACGCTTGATGGGTCGCTCGAACTGCGCTTCATCAACGGCTTCGCGCCCAGGCAGGGCGACACGTTCAACTTCTTGCAGGTGGGCGGCGCTTTGAGCAATGGATTTGCCACTGTCGAAGTCAAAAACCTTGCACCCGACTTTCAGTTCAACGTCAGCACGAACGGCACAAACGTCTCTCTGGTCGCGGTGAATGACGGCGTGTTCGTGACACCGTTGCAGGGGCAGATTTCGTCGAGCAACGTCGTGACCATCGGTGGCATCACCTACCTGCCCTACGCGCTGAACGTCACCAATGACTGCACGATCGTTGAACCTGTGGGTTCAATCACACGCCAGGGACAGGAACTTTTTCAAACACTGGGCGAACGTGCCGATCCTAAATGCGCGGGCAGCAATGCGAACGCTTCGCGGATTCTGGTCCTTGGCGCACTGGCGCCGGGCAGCTATCAATTCCACTTCATGTCTGACGGTGTGGTGGTGTACACCGTTTCCTTTAACGTCCTGTCCGGCACTGATCAGGTCCTGAGCTTCACTCGCACCGCCGGTGGAGAATTGAATCTACAGATCAACGGTTTGGATTCCGTGCAATACACCATCCAGGCTTCGGCAGATATGACGGACTGGTTCGACCTGCCGACGCACGTTGGAACCTTTCTGGGTCCGTACAACATCTTCGAGCCGTTCTCCGCTTCCAAGGCCCGGTTTTATCGGGTGAAGATTGAGTGATCGGCTGGGGCTGGGCTGGCGCGGTCACCTTGCGACCGAAGCGACAACGAAACGTCAGGCGCCGCGGCTCGCAATGAACGTCGCCCGTATTGCCGCCCGGTTCGCCTTCCGGGTGATCCGTTCCATCAGTTGAAATACGTCCTGGTTGTTCGGCGATGAGACGTTCAACGACGGGCCGCGAGCGGCCACGCGTTGACACTCGCGACAGCAAACCTTACGGTGGGACTGGCATGAACGCACTCCAGGATTCACTGGTCGAGCTGATCCGCCGCACCTCCGCCGAGATCCCCGATGACGTGCATAAAGCGATCATCAATTCCCTCGAACGGGAGAAACAGGGGACCATCGCCGAGTCGGCGATGAAGATCATTGACCGCAACATCGCGCTGGCAAAACAGAAATCCCAGCCGATCTGCCAGGACACCGGCAGTATTTTATTCTATGTCGAATGCCCCGTCGGGATGAACCAGATCGCTTTCGAGGACGCGGCGTGTCTGGCGGTAAAGAAAGCAACGAAGCTCGGTTACCTGCGCCAGAACTCGGTGGATTCGCTCACCGGCATCAATGACGGCACGAACGTCGGTCCCGGCTCGCCAACGTTGCATTTCCATCAGCATCATTTGGACGAAATCCACGTACGGCTCGTGCTCAAGGGCGGCGGCTGCGAAAACGTCGGCGCGCAATACTCGTTGCCGAACGAGAAGCTCAAGGCAAACCGCGACCTCGACGGCTGCCGCAAGGTGATTCTCGACGCCGTGCTTCAGGCGCAGGGCAAAGGCTGCGGGCCGGGCATTCTCGGCGTATGCATTGGCGGCGACCGTGCCACGGGCTACGAATTCTCCAAACGGCAGTTTCTGCGGTTGATCCCCGACCGCAATCCGGTTCCCGAGCTCGACGCCCTCGAGCAGGACGTTTTGAAAACGGCGAACGAACTGGGCATCGGCCCGATGGGTTTCGGCGGCAAGACGACTTTGCTCGGCGTAAAAATCTGTGCGATCAATCGTCTGCCCGCGTCGTTTTTCGTGAGCGTGAGCTACATGTGCTGGGCGTACCGGCGGCAGGGGGTGACGCTGGATGCGGAGGGGAAAATAGGGAAGTGGGTCTATTGAAAATCTATGATTCAACTAAGCGCACCGTTCACGGAATCCAAAATTCGCGCGCTGAAAGTCGGTGATGAAGTCACCATCTCAGGCATCGTGTTCACCGGTCGCGATGCAGTGCATAAGTATTTGCATGAAGGCGGGCAGTTGCCGCCGGGCGTCAATTTGCGCGACGGCATCCTGTATCACTGCGGGCCCGTGGTGCTGAAGGACGAACGGGGCGACTGGAAGGTCACTGCCGCCGGACCGACGACCTCGATTCGCGAGGAGCCGTACCAGGGGGAGATCATCAAGAAATTCGGCATTCGCGGCGTGATTGGCAAAGGCGGCATGGGCGACAAGACGCTCGCTGCGTGCAAGGAGTCCGGCTGCGTTTACCTTCACGCGGTCGGCGGCGCGGCGCAGGTGCTTGCCGAGTGCATCAAAAAAGTCCGCAACGTTTATCTCCTCGATAAGTTCGGCTCGCCCGAAGCCATCTGGGAATTTGAAGTCGCGGATTTTCCCGCCGTGGTGACGATGGATGCGCATGGCAATTCACTGCACAAGGAAGTTTTGGCAGCCAGCCAGGCGGAGCTGGCACAACGCTTGTGACCCCGACGTGAGAAACGGACACATGGCGGGCAACAAACTCGCGGTGCCCGGTCCCGGCGGACCGGGCCGGCGTTGGTGGCGGTGCGGACCGGTCGCGGTTGTTGTCTCCGGGGCATTCTCTTTTATTTCCGCGTCCACCGTGACACGGGCGGATTCGGTCGAGCCTCCGGTGGTGCCGCAGCTCACCGAATTGTTCTGGTCGCTGTTTCTGCTCGTGGCGTTCGTCCTCGTGGGGATCATCTGGGTGGGCATCATCCGGCGGAATGTCCGGCGCCAGACGGAATCGATCCGCCGGCGCGAAGCGGCGTTGGAGGAACACTACCGCGAATTGTTCGAAAACGCGCACGACATCATTTTTACGCACGACCTGGAAGGAAACCTGACTTCGTTGAACAAGGCTGGCGAGCAAATCCTCGGTTACTCGCGCCAAGAGGCGTCCGGATTGAACTTCGCGCAACTGGTCGCGCCCGATCACCAGGATGCTTTTCGCGATGCATTGAAACGCCTCAAAGACAGCGCGGGCACCGCCCATTGCGAGCTGGAGATGCGCGCCAGAGACGGCCGTCGCGTCGTGCTGAGGATAAATCTGAGGCTGGCACAATTATCGGGCACGCCGCGGGCGCAGGGCATCGCCTGGGACATCACCGAGCGCCGGCAGGCCGAGGAAGCGCTGCGGGAGAGCGAAGGGCGGCTGCGCAGCTCGCTCGAGGAACGCGTGCGACTTGGCCGCGATTTGCATGACGGGATCATCCAATCAATCTATGCCGTCGGGCTCGGGTTGCAGGAATGCCGCAACCTGATGCAACAGGATCCGTCTCTGGCGCAGGAGCGGCTGACCCGGTCCATCTCCGATTTGAACGCCGTGATTCGTGACGTGCGCGATTTCATCGTCGGCCTGGAACCCGAAGCTTTGAATGGCCGCGAGTTCAGACACGCCCTGCAGTCTCTGATCGAAACGATGAGCCAGGCGCGCGCCGCGCAGTTCTCGCTCGACATTGACGCGCAGGCCGCCGAGGCGCTGAACGGGCGTCGAGCCGCGCATCTGGTCCAGATTGCGCGGGAAGCGATGAGCAACAGCTTGCGCCACGCCTGCGCGAAGAACACCGTCGTTTCCTTGAGAAAGGAAAACGGCTGCGTGCGGTTGGAAATCCGCGATGATGGAGCCGGGTTTGAGCCGGGAACACTCGCAAACCGCGGGCACGGACTGCGGAACATCACCGCGCGGGCGAATGAGATCGGCGCCCGCAGTGAAATCATTTCCGCGCCCGGCAAGGGCACACGTGTTTCAATCGAAATCCCCGACCCCCGCCAGCCCTATGAGTCCGCCTGAAACCAGACCGATCCGCCTGCTGATCGTGGACGATCACAAGGTCGTCCGCCTCGGATTACACACGTTGTTGAGCCGCCACGCGGGCATCGAGGTCGTCGGAGAGGCCGGGACGATGGAGAGCGCAGTCCAGGAAACCGCGCGTCTGCTGCCCGACGTGGTGCTCATGGATGTCCGGCTGCCCGACGGCAACGGGTTCGAGGCGTGCCGGCAAATCCGCCGATCGCAGATTGAGACGCGCGTGTTGTTTCTCACGTCTTTTGCGGACGAAGAAATCGTGCTGGAATCCATTGATGCGGGCGGAGACGGTTATCTGCTCAAGGAAATCGATGAGGAGAATCTGGTGCGCGCCGTCCGAAACGTTGCCGCAGGCCAGTCCATCCTTGACCCGGCCGTGACACGGCGTGTTCTGGAACGTGTCAAGAACGCTGACACCGCACCCGCAAAGGACAAGCTCGACACTCTTTCACCGCAGGAGCGCCGCGTGCTTGCACTGGTCGCCGAAGGGAAGACCAACAAAGAAATCGGACTGGCGCTTGGTTTGAGTGACAAGACCGTCAAGAACTACCTCAGCAACATGCTGGACAAGCTTCAACTTACGCGACGCTCCCAGGCAGCCGCCTTCTACGTGCAGCATTCGGGAAAATAGATCGTCCCGGTCCGGCACGAAAGCCGGCGCAGCAGGCTGGAAAACTTGGCAAACCAGATGGCAATCCGGCGTCGAATGCAACGCGCATTTTTAATCGGGCGCTCCAACTTATCCCTGCTCTTGAGCCGGCGACCCTGGCGGATCCGCTTCAAGCAGGTCTCCGATGGCCTTTTTCATCTCGGCCAGCACTGAATGCGGATCAATCGGCTTCCGAATAAACGCAAAAGCCCCGGAGAGAGCCGCACGCCCTTCGTGAGCGCGCGGATCATCACCCGAAACGATGATATATTTGAACACATGATCGGCGTGGCGATAGTTCAACCAATCAATCAATCCCAACCCGTCCATCGGCTGGCCGACGTTCTCGCCCCGCAAATTGATGTCCACGAGCATCAGGTCGGGCTTTTCCAATTCAAACGCCCTGATCGCTTCCCCGCTGTCACCGGCGATGATCACGGTATAACCGGCGGTTTGGACCATCTGCGCCATGGCGTGCAGCGCGACCTTGTCGTCCTCGACAATCAGAATCTTTTTCAGTTCCGCCGTGGGCGTACGGTCTTCCTCACTCATACACCGCTGAACTTAGACGCGTGAAATCGAGACCACAAGCGTGATTCGTCAACCTGACACGACCTGCAAGATTTTCGATGACCTCCTCTCCCTTTCCCTGTGGGTTTTCCGGGCAGGATTCAACGCGTGATTTCGTGAATCTGTCAAAAGGGCGGACAACCTGTCCACAATTGAACTGGCCGAGCTCTCGCCGCAGAAGCGCCGGATGCCAGTTGCAGCAGCCGTAGAGAATACCAAAGAGGAAATCCCACCGGCGCGGGATCTTGGTGACGGAGTTCACGCTGTTTATCCGGAAACATGTCCCAAGCGCGGACACCGCATGGACACGGCACCTTTCGACATTCTGTCGGCTCGGGAGGACGAGTTCGAACAGTGATTGTAAAACCGGGCGTAAAGAATCGGCGACTTCTGGCGTCCAATGCTGAACAAGAGTCATTAACAACCACCGAAACAACGAGTTGGAGAACTTTGGACCCGACGAGATTTCCGAGTCGCCCCGCTGATTTCAAACATTTCGGGCGGCACATCCATTCGGCCCTAGTGAGTAGGGCCATTATAGTTTTCAGACACCAACGCACGTCGCACACCGTTCGTAATCCTTTTGAAATGAAAATGTTGAGCGGCTCCAGATTCCTTGGATGTCGTTTCTCAGAACGAACCCGGCAAGCCGGTTGCTAAACCCGGGTTGAGAACGAAACAGGTTCGAAATGAAACTGAATATTACAAGCCAGCAGAGACCGGATCGTCGGCGTGACGCCTTCACCCTGATGGAGGTGTTGGTGGCCGTGATGATCGTTGGAGTCACGTTTGTCACCTACTATCTTGGGATGACTCAGGGCTTCGGGATCATACAATTGGCGCGGGAGAACCTGCGCGCGACCCAGATTCTTCAGGAGAAGATGGAAACGATCCGGCTTTACACGTGGGATCAGGTCACCAACTCCGGCTTCATTCCTGCCACCTTCACCGCCACGTTCTATCCGCAAGGCACCCAGACCAACCAGGGAGTCACCTACCAGGGAACGTACACCCTCACGAACGTGCCGTCCACCGTCACGGGGCCCTATGTGAGTGATCTGAGAATGGCCATCTTCCAGCTCACCTGGCAATCGGGGAGCGTTCAACGTCAGCGCGAGATGCGGACACTTGTATCACACTATGGACTGCACAATTACATCTACCAATAAGACGCGCTGCCGCGGCTTCACCCTGGTCGAGATGCTGATCGCGACGGCTGTCGGCGGTCTCGTGCTGTCGGCGGTGATGGCGATGTCTCTGTTCAGTGCCCGCAGCTTTGCCGCGATAGGAAATTACGTGGACCTGGACATCAAGAGCCGCACCGCACTTGATACCATGACTTCTGACATCCGCCAAGCCCTCGATCTGACGACTCCGTGCAACAGCAACATCTTGACCTTTCATCTCGTGGACATAAGCACGGGCACGACCAACCTGCTCCAGTACACCTACGATCCGAGCGGGAAGACTCTGAGGCGGTCGTATCTCGGCCAAACCACCACGTTGCTCACGAACTGCACTTTCATGCAGTTCTCCCTCTATCAACGCAACCCCATCGGCGGGACCTATGACCAGTATCCGCTCGACAATTTCAGCCAGCCCGGACTTTGTAAACTCATTCAACTCACCTGGGTTTGCTCGCGCGACGTTCTGAAAGGCCGGCTCGTCAACACGGAAAGCGTGCAGTCCGCCAAAGTCGTCATGCGCAAACCATAGATAAACTTTCAGCAACCTCTAAAACTATGAAAATCAAAACCAACAACAACCCCCAGGGCAGCGCGCTGCTGGCGACCATGCTGGTCGCATTCGTCGTGGGCATGGCGCTCGCCGGCTATCTCACCCTGGTTTCGTTCCAAAGCCAATCCACCTTGCGCTCGCTGGCGTGGAACTCCTCCATACCCGCGACCGAGGCGGGCGTCGAAGAGGCGCTCACCGCGCTTTACTATTACGGCACCACCAACCTTTCCGCCGGTTTTTGGACCATGAACGCCGACGGATTCTATCACAAAACGGGCAGACTGGGTAACAGCAGCACCCTCTCTTTCCTCATGTATGATGTCGGGATCAAGCCGCCACCTCCGCTGGGCCCCGATACGCCGATCATCGAATGCATCGGTTACTCTCCGACGCCGCCAAATCTTACCACCTACTACATCAAGCCGTACGGCATGATTCTGGGTGGGCTGGTCCCCGCATATACGCCGGAATTACAAATGACCAAGCGCAAGGTGCGCGTCCTTGCCAAACGGCAAACGCCGACTCGAAATGCAATGCTGGCTAAGGGCCAGATTGACCTTAAGGGCAACAATATCGCCACGGACAGTTTTGACTCACAGGATCCGAACTATAGTACGAATGGAAAATACGATTCTTCCAAACACAAAGCGAACGGCGACGTGGCGACCAACCAGGGTCTCGTCAATTCGGTCAACGTGGGCAACGCGGACATCCTGGGTCACGTTCATACGGGACCCAACGGCAGCGTTTCAATCGGCGCCAACGGTTCCGTCGGCGACTTGAGCTGGAAAAGTTCGGGCAACACGGGCGTCGAGCCGGGCTATACTGCAGACGATTCCAACGTGGATATCACGGACGTACAGACGCCGCCGTGGGTCTCTGGCGGCTACAGCACTCCATCCGGTGGCAAGTGGCCTCCGCTCGTTGGTTCCACTTACGACCTGATCCTGGCGGGCGGCAATAATTACGTCGTGAACGGGAACTTCAGCGGCAAAATCATCGTGGTTGGTTCGGGCAATGCGAACGTCTATATCTCTCCTTCGGGTTCGTTCAGCATGACCGGACAGGATCAGATTACAATCAGCACGAATACCAGTCTGCAGGTTTACAACGCCGCGTCGTCCGCTTCGATCGGCGGCAATGGCGTCGTCAACAATGCCGATGCCCTGGCATTTCTCTACTGGGGCCTGCCCAGCAATACTTCGATAAGTTACAACGGCAACGCCGCGTTCACCGGCGTCATCTACGCTCCCGAGGCCGATTTCACGCTGGGTGGTGGCGGCAACAACACTTATGACTTCGTGGGCGCGAGTGTCACCAAGTCGGTCACCATGAACGGTCACTTCAACTTCCATTACGACGAAAGCATCGGACGAAGGTTCCCGATCGGGCAATACGTGGTCGGCTTGTGGAACGAGATAAGCCCGAACTAAGCCCCGGCAAGTCAATTCGCAGGCGGCGGTCATTCGACCGCCGCTTTTTTTATTTGATGGACGCCGTTTGGCAGCCCGCCGGAACTGGCAAGGGAGAACACGGCTTACCGCCGCATCCTCGAGTGGCGGGTCCGCGCCCTTACGCGGCGATTTCCTGGGGGCCTTTGCCGCCGTTCACCAGAAACAGGACTGCCATGCGCACGGCCAGACCGTTGGTGACCTGTTCCAGAATTACCGAACGCACGCAATCGGCGATCTCGCTGTCGATCTCGACCCCGCGATTGATCGGCCCGGGATGCATGATGAGGACGTCGGGTTTCGTCCGCGCGAGACGGGCTTTGTTCAATCCGAACAGGGTGGCGTATTCGTTGATGCTGGGGAACATCGTCTTGCGCTGGCGTTCGTGCTGGATGCGCAGGAGGTTGATGATGTCGGCATCGGCAATGGCCTCGTCCACATCGTAGGTCACCCGGCAGCCCATCCGCTCGAACACACGGGGCACCAGCGTGCTGGGGCCGCACAATGTGACCTTCGCCCCGAGTTTGGTCAGCGCCCAGATGTTGGAGCGGGCGACCCGGCTGTAAAGAATGTCTCCAAGAATGGTGACGTTCAGCCCTTCGATCCTCCCTTTGCGCTCGCGGATGGTGAACGCGTCGAGCAACGCCTGCGTCGGGTGCTCGTGGGCGCCGTCGCCGGCGTTGATGACGCTGGCATTCAGAAATCGGGAAAGAAAATGGGGCGCGCCGGTTGCACTGTGCCGGATGATGATGATGTCGGCGTTCAACGCTTCGAGGTTTCGCGCGGTGTCCTTGAGCGTCTCGCCCTTTTTGAGAGAGGAAGCTTCCGCGGAGAAATTGATGACGTCCGCGGTCAACCGGAGCGCGGCCAGTTCAAAGCTGATGCGGGTGCGTGTGGAAGGCTCGATGAACAGATTGATCACGGTCTTGCCGCGCAAAGCGGGCACCTTCTTGATGGCGCGTTCGCCCACTGCCTTGAACGCCCTGGCAGTATCCAGCACCGCGGTGATTTCATCCGGAGTGAGCGACTCGATATCGAGCAAATGTTTGCGGTTCCAGGTCATTTCTTTTCCAGGCGGACGACGTCCTCGCCGTCGGTTTCCTGCAGTCGCACGGTGATCTGTTCGTTCAAAGAGGTGGGCACATTTTTGCCGACGAAATCGGCCTTGATGGGCAGCTCGCGATGGCCGCGGTCCACGAGCACGGCCAGTTGGACGCGTTTCGGACGGCCGAAATCATTAAGCGCGTCCAGGGCGGCCCGCGTGGTGCGCCCGCTGAACAATACGTCGTCCACGAGCACCACGGTTTTGCCGGTGATGTCGAAGGGAATCACAGTGGGATGTATCCGTGGCGCGGCCTGGCGACCGAGGTCGTCGCGATGCATTCCCACGTCCAGCGTCCCGACGGAAACAGCATGACCCCAGATGCCGCGCAAGGAACCGGCCAGTCGTTGCGCGAGATGCACTCCCCCGCGTTGCACGCCCACGAGGACAACATCGGCGCTTGCCTCGTTGCGTTCGGCGATCTCGTGAGCGATGCGGGCCAGCGCTCGCTGGATGGTGGAGGGGCTGAGAATAACGGTCGTGTCAGGCATAAAAAAATCGAACTGGCCCATCTCCTGATGAACCGGTTCGACGTAACAGGCGCGCTGTTCTCATGATTTCCTTTGCGGCCTCACCGGGCCGCTTTAAAGGATCCCGTCCGGCAACCCGTCAGTTGGTTTGCGGCTGCTGCGGCTGCCGGGATCTGCGCCACTTGGAGCGATGCTTCACGATCCAATCCGTCAAGGCACGTTCAAACCCGATGTCGTAGCCCGCCTTCTCCGACTCGATCCATTTATGTTTCAGAATCTCTTCGCGCTCGGCCTGAAACTCGCGATAAAGATTCGAGTTTTTTACCAGGTCGTTGGCCGAGGCGTCTGGTCTGTCGCTCATACCTAACGGTTAAACCATCTGAGTTCACCGGAATGTAACATTGCCCGCGGCGTTGACAATCCAAAATAAAGCGGGCACGTCATCGTCTTTGCCCGGCTTCAGCCCATCCTCTCACGCAAGGCCTCCGCAACCGCGATAAAGGCCTGTCCATAAGGTGCAGCGGGACTGGAAACCACGACCGGCACGCCGCAGTCGCCGCCGGCCCGGATTTCGGTGTAAATTGGAACTTCGCCAAGGAACGGAACATTCTGGCGGTCTGCTTCGGCCCGCCCGCCGCCGTGGCCGAATATCTCGACGCGTTCCCCGTTCGGGGTTGTGAAGTAACTCATGTTCTCGACGATGCCCAGGATCGGCACGTTCACCTTTGCAAACATGGCGATGCCCTTGCGAACGACGCCAAGCGAAGCCTCCTGCGGCGTGGTCACAATCACGCCACCGTCCAACGGCACGGTCTGGCAAAGCGAAAGCTGCGCGTCGCCGGTGCCGGGCGGCAGATCCACGAGCAGATAGTCCAGCTGTCCCCAGTCCACCTGCGTGACAAACTGCTGGATCGTTTTCATGATCATCGGCCCGCGCCAGATGACCGGCTGATCCCCTTCGAGCAAAAACCCCATGCTCATCAGTTTCACGCCATGGCTGGCGGGCGGTGTCAGCTTTTCTTCAGGACTGAGGGTCGGCTTCCGATTGATTCCCATCATAAGCGGGATGCTCGGGCCGTAGATGTCGCAATCCAGCAAGCCCACCTCCGCGCCGAGGTGTTTGAGGGCGCAGGCGAGGTTGACGGAGAGGGTGGACTTGCCGACGCCGCCCTTGCCGCTGGCCACGGCGACGACGCGACGAATACCGGGAACCTTGTTCTGGCCCGACCACGCATTGGCGCCGGCTGCAACCGGTTGACCGGCGGGTTGCTTTACTTCAACGAACACATGCTGCACATCCGGAAGCTTGCGGATCGCGGCTTCACAGCCGGTCTTGATCTGGCGGGCGATCTCCGCGTCTCCACCCGTCAACTGCACAATCACGCTCACCGCGCCGCTTCCGGCGGCGACCTGTTTCACGAGCCCGAATGACACGATGTCCCGTGAATAACCGGGATACTTCACGGCCTTCAGCGCTTCAATGACGACTTCTTCGTTCAACATGATTCGATATCGAAAGAACGATTGCTGATTGCCGTCCGGAAAGCAAGGGTCGCTGCACATTGTGTGCCCCGCGCGCCGATGCGAACTATCCTTCCGCGTCTCCGGGCGGGCGGTCGCTTGCTTTGAACTTCCGCCCCGGCTACCCTTCGCGGCAGATGCGTCTCCTCGACCGCTACCTTCTGCGCGAACTGCTCGTCCCACTGGGCTACTGTCTTGGCGGCTTCCTGGTCTTCTGGATCGCCTTCGATCTTTTCTCCGAACTGGGCGCGTTTCAGCAGGACAAGCTCAAGCCGCTGGAGATCGCCGAATATTACATCGTCATCACGCCTAGACTGCTCCAGGAAATCGTGATGCCCGCCGCGCTGTTGCTCGCGCTGCTGTACGCCCTCACGAATCACGCGCGACATCACGAGTTGACGGCAATGCGCGCTGCCGGTGTCAGTCTCTGGCGTCTCTGCGTTCCGTACCTGGTCGTCGGGATTTGCTGCAGCGCCTTCTTGTTTCTGCTGAACGAGGAGTGGCTGCCGGACAGCGCCGAACGCGCGGACCGGATCCGCAAGCAGCACACCGCCGTGCCGGCGGGTTCCCGGGATCAGCAGTGGCAGCCCGACTTGAAGTTCCGCAACGACGGCGATGATCGCTTCTGGCGCATTCGCGCCTATAACGTTGAGACCGGCGAAATGATCGAGCCCTATGTCGAATGGCGGCTGCCCGACGGCTCGCGCCGCCAGATGCTCGCCGAACGCGGTATCCGGAGCAACGGTGTCTGGACATTCTTCAACGTCCGCGAATCAGTTCCCGACCCTTCGCCCGATTCTCCCAAGGTCTGGGAGCAGACGAACGTGCTGGCGGTGGCCGAATTCTCCGAGACCCCCGAACAGATCAAAAGTGAAATTAAGATCAGCCAGCTCAGCAGCATCAAGGCCGCGAAAAGGCCCCAGCTCTCCATTGAGGAGATTCTCGATTACAAGCGACTGCATCCCCGCTTGCGACCGGCCGATCGCGCGTTGCTCGACACGCAACTGCACGCACGACTTGCGGCGCCGTGGACGTGCCTGATCGTGGTATTAATTGCCATTCCGTTTGGCGCACCCTCGGGCCGGCGCAATGTTTTCGCCGGAGTCGCTGCCAGCATTTTCATTTGCTTCACCTATTTCATCCTTCAGCGATTCAGTCTGGCCCTCGGCACGGGCGGGAAACTGCCGGCCGAGATCGCGGCCTGGTTGCCGAATGCGCTTTTTGCCGGGGCCGGAATCTGGCTTACCGCGCGGGTCCGATGAACCGGAGTCTCCGATCCGCGATTGACATTTTACGTTGCAGGCCGCCGTGCTTAACATCGGGTTGTGAACGACGAACTGGCCGAACTAAAAGTCCGCTACGAACGGCTCAGCCTGCTGCACCAGGTCGGCAACGTCATTCACTCCACCCTCGAACCGCGTGAGGCCCTCGCTTTGATCCTGGGGGAAGCCGTGCGTCTGATGCGCGCCTCCAGCGGCTCGGTGGCGCTGTTCAATCCGACAACCGGCTTTCTTGAAATTGAAGCCTCGCACGGCCTGCCGCCCAACGCCTCCCGGCTCAAATTGCGGCTCGGTGAAGGGATCACGGGCTGGGTGGCGAGGTCCGGCAGGCCGGCCCGCGTAGGTGACGTCTTGAAGGATCCTCGTTATATCCCAGTGCGCAAACATGTCCGGTCCGAACTCGCCGTGCCCCTCGAAGTGAACGGTGAACTGCGCGGCGTACTCAACGTTGATTCCGACCGGCTCAATGCGTTCGGCGCCGAGGACCAGTCTTTGCTCGAAGAACTCGCCGCGCAGGCGGCGAAGGTGATTCACAAAACCTGGTTGTATGAACAGTTGCGCCTCAAAGCGCGGCTGTTCGAGTCACTGGTCAATGTTGGCCAGACCATCAACTCCATGCTGAACCTGGACGACGCGCTCACGGCAATCACGCGCCAGGCCTGCCAGTTGATGACGGGCAAAGTGGCGTCACTGCTTCTCCTCGATGACAGTGGAGAATGGCTCGACCTGCGGGCGAGCTGCGGCGCCGGCGCAAGCTACGTCAACAAACCACGGCTCAACGTCGCCGAAAGTCTGCTGGGCATTGTGGTACGGCGGAAAAAGCCGCTCCAGGTTGGGAACGTGCAAACTTCGAGCCGTTATCAAAACGTCGAGATCGCGCGGCGGGAAGGACTGATTTCGCTGTTGGGCGTGCCATTGGTGTTTGGGGGCCAGGCCATCGGCGCATTGAGCGTTTACACCGGTGTGCCGCATGTCTTTTCCAACGAGGAAATCCGCATCTTGTCCGCGCTGGCGGATTTGTCCGCCATCGCCATCGAAAAGGCCCGGCTGTACGAACGGATCGTCGATGTCGAGGAACAGATGCGGCAAAATGAGAAACTGTCCGCGCTCGGCCTGCTGGCGGCTGAAGTCGCCCACGAAATCCGCAACCCGCTCACGGTGATGAAAATGCTCTATCACTCATTGGATTTGAAATTCCCGCGAGGCGACCCGCGCGCGAAGGACGCCGCCATCATGGGCGAAAAAATGGAACACCTGAACAGAATCGTGGAACATATCCTCGATTTTGCCCGGACGGCGGAGCCAGAGCCCATGCCGGTGAATTTGAACGAGTTGATTGAGGAGCTTGGTTTGTTGACGAGGCACAAACTCACACAACAACACATTCGGCTACTCCACCGACTCGAGCCGAATCTGCCGCCAGCGATGGCGGACGCGGCGCAACTCGAACAAGCCTTCCTGAATCTGATTCTCAACGCGGTCGAGGCCATGCCCCGGGGAGGCAGGCTGACCATCGTCTCCCGCGCTCTTCGTCCGGCCGGTACCGACACCGGCCCCACACGAGTCATCGTCGAGTTCAAGGATACAGGTCACGGCATGACGAAGGAACAGCGCGAACGGGCGTTCGACTCTGTGCTGAACACGACAAAGCGGAAAGGCACCGGCCTGGGACTTGCCATCGTGCGTCGCATCGTTGAGGCGCATCGCGGGCGGGTCGAGATCAAATCGCGTCGCGGTCGTGGCACGACGATCGGCATCGCGCTGCCGCTCTGACGGAATCCGCCAGTTTTTTGTGGCTTTGCGCGGACGGTTTACTATAACCCCGCCATGTCGTTCACTGATTTCCCCGAACAACAGCAGGTTGTTCAACTGCTGCAACGAAGCCTCGCGCGGGACCGGTTGGCGCACGCGTATCTTTTTACCGGCGGTGACCTGGCGGAATTGGAAGCAATGGCTCGGGCGCTGGCCAAGACCCTGAATTGCGAGCAGCCGCGAAGAAGCGAGTCTGGCAGTGCCATCGACAATTGCGACCGGTGCCCAAGCTGCCGGCACATTGACGAGATGCTTCATCCCGACGTTCATTGGGCGCGCCCGGAGTCGAAGCTGCGCGTCGTTACCATCGACCAGGTGCGGGATCTGATGGCAGAAGTGCATCTCAAGCCAACGGAAGCCGTGTTCAAAGTGGCCGTGATCGTTGGCGCTGACCGGTTGAACGTACAGGCAGCCAACGCGTTTTTGAAAACGTTGGAGGAACCGCCGCCCCGGTCGGTCCTCATTCTTCTTTCAACGGAACCCCAACGGGTGTTGGAAACAATCAGGTCCCGGTGTTTGAGGCTGAATTTTGCCGGTGCTGTCGGGCCACATTGCGATGAAGCACAACTTGCCTGGCTTGCGGAGTTCGGCGACGCGATGGCGACCGGATCGAAAGGTGTGTTGGGCCGATACCACCTGCTCGGAAATCTGATGTCACGTCTCGCCCAAACGAAGGCGGGGATCGAAAAGGCGCTTGCCGTATGCTCGCCGTTGGAGCGCTATGAGGATGTTGACCCTCCGCTGCGCGAGAAATGGGAAGAACAACTGTCGGCTGCCGTAGAGGCCGAATATCGAAGACAGCGCATGGACCTGATTGGCACGATACAGTGGTGGTTCCGTGATGTCTGGCTAAAAACCCTGGCATTGCCCGCTGGAATGCTGGGATTCGCGAAGTTGACGAATACAACTGCGGCTTTGGCCAGGAGAATCTCTTCGAGGGATGCTCTGGAAAATCTCCAAATGCTGGAGCAAACGCAGCGGCTGCTGGCCAGCAATGTTCAAGAAGCCCTCGCGTTGGAAGTGGTCCTGTTGAAACTGAGACTATGAACGTGATCCGCGGCGTTGCAGTATACTTCGAGCCGTCACGCAAAAAAATGGCCTAGTCAGGGCATAAGCTCAATTCTCCGATGCCGACAGGACTTTCAGAACACTGGTCAGGCAAGCCGGCGTGGCCGGGAGTTTTTGCCGGCTTATTGGGCGCATGGTTGGGACTGTCGCTTCTGAAATTCGGCAATCCGATCATCCTGGACCGACTGGTTGAACCGCCAAAAGGTTTTTGGGAATACGTCTTTGCTCCATGGCCGGTTGGGTGGGGTTACTGGATGTTGGCAGTTCTGACGCTGGGCGCAGCACCGCTGGTCCGGTTCAAGACCACGGCACCTCGGTGGCTGTCGGTCCTTCCGGTGATCTGGTTCCTGTGGCAACTCGCTTCCGCCGCCCGGACTGTTGAACCTCGCCTGACACAGGCGACGCTTTTTCACTTCGCCGCCTGCGTGGTCTGCTATTATCTCGGTTTGTTTGCATTAAGTCGCGTCCGACGGTTGAACTGGTTTTGGTTGTTCGTTCTTTTGGGATTTGCGTGGGTCCTTTGGATGGGGTTTGGGCAGCATTTCGGAGGACTGGAATCGACACGAGAAATGATTCGTCAGCAACCTGGCTGGCAAGAACTCCCGACAGAATATCTAAGGCGCATCGCCAGCGATCGCATATTCTCGACTCTGGTCTATCCCAACGCCCTTGCCGGCGCAATTCTGCTCTTCCTGCCGGTAATGCTGACAGTGCTTTTCGAAATGACCAGGCCACTCAACAACGTTATACGCGGCGTCCTGGTGGGTCTCCTGGCTTATGCCGGTTGCGCCTGTCTATACTGGTCGGGATCGAAATCGGGTTTGCTGATCACGTTGGCATGCGGCCTGACTCTACTGCTCCGGCTCCCTTTTAGCCGACAAACCAAGCTCGTGATCGTTGGGTTCGTTTTTTTGGCCGGACTGACCGGGTTTTTCATCAAGTTTTCAGAATACTTTCGCCGGGGCGCAACCAGCGTCAGTGCTCGATTCGATTATTGGCAGGCGGCCTGGCAGATTGCCAAGACCCACCCGGTTGTCGGCACTGGCCCAGGAACTTTCTCTATTCTCTACCGACAGATCAAAGCACCGGAGTCGGAAATGACCAGGCTTGTGCATAATAATTTCCTGGAGCAAGCGTCAGATTCTGGCGTGATTGGTTTCATTTCTTTTTCGACTTTTATCATCGGATCATTGGCGTTTCTGTATCGTAAATCCACTGCCGACCTGACTCGGTTTTGCATATGGATTGGTCTGCTCGGATGGTCTCTCCAAGGGCTCGTGGAGTTCGGCTTGTATATTCCGGCCACTGCGTGGCCGGCATTCCTTTTTTTTGGATGGCTGACTGGAGTGGAATTCGAATCGACAAGGCCAGATTGACGCACTATCTTCGGCATCTTGATGAAGATACTTTTTCTTAACGGTCCGAATTTAAACTTGTTAGGTCAACGCGAACCGGAGATTTACGGACGAAAAACGCTGGCGGAGATAGAAGCTGAAGTGCGGAAGAGGGCGACAAACGTGGGCTCAAAGGTCGAATTCAAGCAATCGAACCTCGAAGGGGAATTGGTCAATTGGATTCAGGCGGCAAAGGGCAAGTTCGACGTGGTTGTTTTGAACGCAGCGGCTTACACACACACTAGCGTAGCGTTACGGGATGCGATATCGGCGGTCGGCGTACCGACAATCGAGATCCACCTTTCAAACGTGCATACACGCGAAAGCTTCCGTAAGAAATCACTGATTGCGCCGGTTTGTGTTGGGCAAATTGCAGGTTTTGGAGCGAATTCCTACATTTTAGCTTTGGAAGCTGCCGTTAACATTAACGACCACGCAAAGCGCACATGAATTGCGTATTTAAGGTCATTTATTGCGTTAATTCGTTTACCGGACCTAACCTTAGAATACCAACTTGACGGGGGTGCGGCACAAGTTTAGTCTCGCAGCCAATTCAGAACCGAATTCGCGCAGAGTCGAATTGCCCGCTGCTGCACGTGCGCCAATGGCGATCAAATGCGTGTAGTTTCAATACCCCGGTGATTTCGAATCGGAGTAGTCTGTGGATATAAAAGACATTAAGGCCATTATCGATTTGATGAAGAAGAACTCCATATCGGAGTTCGAGCTCGAACGACAGGATTTTAAGATAAGGTTAAAGCGCGGTCTGAATGGCGGACCGGGTGTATCTCACGAGGACTTACAAGGAATGGGCGTGCCGACGCCAGCCACACAGTTGTCGCCGCATCCTGTGCAAACTGCATTACACCCCGCTTCGACTGCGGGCACCGAGTTGGAAATCAAATCACCAATGATAGGCACTTTTTACCGCGCGCCATCTCCTGAATCCGCTGCGTATGTTGAAATCGGCACTGAGGTTAACCCAGAGACCGTCGTTTGCATCATTGAGGCAATGAAGGTCATGAACGAGATCAAGGCCGAAGCCAAAGGCGTGGTAACGCAAATCCTGGTCGAGAATGCGAAACCAGTCGAGTTTGGCCAACCTCTGTTCAAAATCCGGCCCGTTTGATTTCCACTTACGGGTGTCAACAGTCTCCGGCTGCCGTTGATCGATTCGGACGCAATACCTTTGGCACATGTTTGAAAAAATCCTGGTGGCAAACCGCGGCGAAATCGCCGTCCGGATCATCCGCGCGTGCAAGGAACTGAACATCCGCACTGTGGCCGTCTATTCGGAAGTGGACGCCAATTCCATGCATGTGCAGCTCGCCGACGAAGCCATTTGCATCGGCAAGGCGCCCAGCAGCGAAAGCTACCTGCGCATCGACCGCATCATTAGCGCGGCGGAGATCACAGATGTTGACGCCATTCACGCCGGTTATGGCTTTCTATCCGAGAACGCGCACTTTGCTGACGTTTGCGAGAATTGCAACATCCGGTTTATCGGCCCGAGTTCGCGCGCGATGAACGCGCTCCAGGACAAGGCGGTAAGCCGCGCATTGGCCAAGAAAGCCGGTGTTCCCACGCCACCGGGCTCCGACGGTATGGTGGAGAACGAGCAGGACGCGATTATCAATGCCAAGAGGATAGGCTACCCCGTCATGATCAAGGCGATTGCCGGCGGTGGGGGACGCGGCATGCGCGTCGCGCATAATGACATCTCCTTGATCAAGGGCTACCACACGGCCCGCAGTGAAGCGGAAAAGGCCTTCGGGAACTCCGGGGTTTACATAGAAAAATTCATTGAAAAGCCCCACCATATCGAATTCCAAATCCTTGGCGACAATCGTGGCAATATCATCCATCTGGGGGAACGGGACTGTTCGATCCAAAGACGCAATCAAAAGATTGTCGAAGAGACGCCGTCACCGCTCATCGAGAATAAATTCAAGGATCTGCGTAAAAAAATGGGTAAAGCCGCTGTCCGCATCGCCGAAGTCGCCCACTACACCAACGCTGGGACGGTTGAGTTCATTGTGGATGACAGCGGTCACTTTTATTTCCTCGAAGTGAACAAACGGATTCAGGTCGAACACCCAATCACCGAGGAAGTCACCGGCTTGGATCTCGTCAAACACCAGATCCTGATCGCCATGGGTGAGCCACTGAAGCTTTCACAGAACGACGTCACCTTCAAAGGCCATGCCATCGAGTGTCGCATCAATGCCGAGGATCCGTTCGACGACTTTCGCCCCTGTCCGGGCCGGGTCGAAATGTATTATCAACCCGGCGGACGTGGTGTGCGCGTGGACAGCCACGCTTACGCGGGCTACACGATCCCTCCCACCTATGATTCACTGATCTCCAAGCTTATCACGTACGGGAAGGATCGGCGTGAAGCGATGGATAAAATGAGCCGTGCGCTAGGCGAATACATGATTACGGGCATCAAGACCACCATCCCTTTCGAGCAAGCAATTCTCCAGGATCCGAACTTTCGCCGTGGCGTCTATTCAACCAATTTCGTCGATCAACTGCTGGGCGGTGCGCGACGCGAATTGATCGAAGACAAAGCGTAACACATGTTGCGCTCCCGTCCGTGGCTCAGGTCGCCGTGACACCACTTTCAGAATGCCGGCTCTACACGTTTGTTGATACGGCTTACCTTCGCAACCGCCCCGTACACGATGTTGTCGGCCAGCTTTGCGATGGCGGCGCGGATTTGATCCAACTGCGTGCCAAAAACTTGCCAGGGACGGAAATCCGTCGGCTGGCCGAAGCAATTGTACCGGTCACTGCGCGGGCGGGCGTCTGGTTTGTCATCAACGACCACCCCCAAATCGCCGCAGAGGTCGGCGCGCCGCTATGCCACCTGGGACAGGAGGATTTTTTCGGCGCCGGGCGCTCGAATGTCGCTCAAGTCATTCCACAATCGGCCGAACTTAAAATCGGCCTCAGTTCGCATGCGCCAGCGCAGGCGGAACGCGCCATCTCTGCGGGCGCCGCTTATATTGCGATCGGGCCGGTTTACGCGACCGATACGAAGCCCGCCGCGAGGCCGGTCACTCTCAGCTACGTTCGCTGGGCCGCTGCCAACGTCAGAATCCCTTGGTTCGCCATCGGTGGCATTAACCTGCAAAATCTCGACGATGTCCTTGCCGCCGGCGCACGACGTGTCTGTGTTGTGTCGGCGATTTTGAGCGCGCCTGATATTGTCGAGGCTTGCCAGAACTTTAAGAACCAACTACGTTCCGCGCCGCCGCGAGACCCGGCATTGTGAAGTTTGAATCTGTATGAGTGTTCTTGTTGTCGGTTCCACCGCGCTTGATTCCATCAAGACCCCTTGCCGCGATAACCCGCGCCTGCTCGGGGGCTCGGCCAGCCATGCGGCCGTCGCCGCCAGTTTTTTCTCGCCGGTGAAGTTGGTCGGCGTCGTAGGCGACGATTTTCCGAAGCGCTACGTCCGGCTCTACCGCCGTCACGGCATTGACCTCGAAGGATTACAGGTGTCGGCCGGAAAAACCTTCCATTGGGCGGGCGAGTACGAAGTTAACATGAACAATCGGCGCACGCTGGCAACCGAACTGGGTGTGTTCGAAACCTTCACACCCAACCTGCCGGCGTCCTATCGTCGAGCACCCTTTGTTCTCCTGGCCAACATCGCGCCCGCTTTACAGCATCACGTGCTCGACCAGATGCAGCGCCCCAGATTCGTGGCCGCCGACACGATGGACTTGTGGCTCAACATCGCCTTGGGCGACCTGCTCAAGCTTCTTCGCCGTATTGACGCTTTCGTGCTGAACGACAGCGAAGCTCGTCAACTGACAAAAGAAGACAACGTGATCGCCGGAGCGAAAAAGATCCACCGTTTGGGACCGCGCTATGTGATTGTGAAGAAAGGGGAGCACGGGGCATTGCTTTCTTCACCGAGCGGAATGTTTATTTCGCCAGCGTTTCCCCTGGACAGAGTCGTTGATCCCACGGGCGCTGGCGATTCTTTCATTGGCGGGTTGATGGGTTATCTCGCTGGAAGCAGGGGCGGTTTGGATGCCAACCTTAGAAGGGCTATGATCTATGGTAGCGCAGTGGCATCTTTTTGTTGCGAAGGGTTTGGTCTGGCCCGCACGACAAGAATCACGCGTGCAGCTATCGATCAGCGCGTCAATCAGCTTGAACGAATGGTTCGACTGTTTTGAACAAAGGCGATCCCGAAAACCGCGCAGTTGCACGACGGGAGCAACCCTGATACAAGCATGGCCACGGAAGCGGGTGTGGTTCAATGGTAGAATGCGGGCTTCCCAAGCCTGAGACGAGGGTTCGATTCCCTTCACCCGCTCCATTGATAGTCAACGACTTACATAGAAGTGCAGTATGGGTGCAGTAAACTCATTGAAGCGAAGGTAGTTTCTCTTTTTATCGGAAAGCCCTCGTTTCTGAAATATTTCACAGGTTTTTGATTCCTTACTCGGGTGAAACAAGGTGCCTCGTTGACCCGATTCGGTCTGCCATGCGAAGCTTTCGTGGTGCCAAACCTCTTTCACCTTATCGCTGTCGTCGCGCTGACTTGGCCGTGTGCCGCCCAAGACACGCCCTCCAGCGCCCAAAAACCAGCCACCGGCGGCGGCGGCAACCTAACATCCCATTCCCAAGGACTCCACGGCTACATCGGCTTCGGGCACGATAAACTGCCGTCCGATGGCGGTTACAGTGCGGGTATGGGTTTCTATTCTGCGGTCTGGTCGCTGGTGGATCAGCCATTGGAAAACTTCCAGATTGGTCTGCCCAGCGCGTGGATTCAGCCGGACAACTCTGACAACAAGGATCAACCGCTCGCGCCGCAGGGAACACTGGCGCGCAAATGGAAGGAGCGCGGTCCCACTTGGACCAGCGTTTTCCAGACTGTGGAAGGCGGCTTGGGCTACTGGGCCGGAAACCACTTCCGCTACGGCCCGCCGAAGTTCAGCATGAACGCCACGCCGCAATGCTACGATTACGAAGTCGGCTCGCCCGGCTGGTCCTTTTTTTACAGCAACGAGGCGCTGCCCGACAATCGCCTCGGCATTGCGCAGTTGAGCAACCGCCTGCTGATTCCTCCCGATGCGCTGCCGTTCCAGGGCAATCCCAATGGCGAGTTCCTCGGCTATACCTGGATGGCGCTGCCCTTCACGGATCCCACGACCGGAGATCCGCCGACAGGCGACCAGAGCTGGACCTGCTTCCTCAGCGCCGCCAACTTCAAAGGCCCGATCGCCTACTACATCCCGGAGACGTGGAGCAAAATCGGCAAATTGTTCAACTATCCGTTCATCTATGGTCGTGGTCTCGACGCGCGCCCCGGCAACATGGGCGGTGGCGCGATGGAGATTAACACCGTGCCGCGCTTCGACTCCAAGGACGCGCAGGGGACGGCATACACAAAGCTGCCCAAGCTGCAATTTCCGGTGGACGCTGAAGGCCGCGCTTTCCTCGTTCAAGATGTCACCTACTATTCGAAGTCAGCGCTCTACGACGCCGTCAAGGCCTGGCGCGATGGCGGCCCGGCCTGCTCCGGCCGGATGGATGAAAAGGGCGCGTGGAAGCCCAAGCTTAAAACCAGCACGCCGCACTACGACCAGGCGGGCAAGAAGATCACCGGCG
>DATNDF010000062.1 GCA_035607015.1 Candidatus Angelobacter sp.
ATTGGCACCGCGCTGCTGGCGACGGCGTGTTCATGCGCGGCAGGATTGACCGCTGTAAAGATGTTCGAGAAATGGCGCGCGTTCCGCCTGCCGGAGCCGGCGTCCTCCGACGCAACGTCGGGCTCCGAACAAGCCGGGGAGGAGACAACTCCTGAAGACACGGTTGTTGCAGCGACTGGAGAACCGCTCACCCCGCGCGGCCGGATGGTGCTGAAAGGTTTTGCGGTTTGTCTGGTTTGGTTTCTGTTCATGCTCACTTTTCCAGACCTGTTCCATCGCCAGTCCGCCTTCGAGCAAGCCAGCCAGGGAGTTGTGTCCCGGTTCATCAATGCGATTTCCACGCTGGCGATTCCGTGCCTGCTGGCCTTTTTCCCGCTCTACGCCGCGCTGCGCCGCATCCCGGTTTACGAAGAGTTTATCGAGGGGGCAAAGGAGGGATTCAACGTCGCGGTGCGCATCATCCCGTATCTCGTGGCGATGTGGGTCGGCATCGAAATGTTCAAAGGGGCCGGGGGAATCGATTGGCTCACATACTTGCTCGGACCCGTGCTCCGCGGCCTTCATTTTCCGTCGGAACTGTTGCCCATCGCGTTGATGCGACCGCTGAGCGGAAGCGGTGCGCTGGCGCTGTTCGGTGATCTGGCCAAGCAGCTCGGCCCGGACAACCTCATCGTTCGCATGGCGGGAACGATCTACGGCAGCACCGAGACGACCTTCTATGTGATCGCGATTTACTTTGGCGCCGTGAGCGTGAAGCGCACACGCCACGCAATTCCGGCCGGCTTGATTGCCGATGCCGTGGGAGTGATTGCGTCGGTGATCGTGTGCCGGTTGGCGTTCGGAGGTGGTTGACATTTCAGCCGCCGGAATTCAAACCAACAAATTCGAATGCCCCCAACCTCGGGCTGGAAGAAATCCGCAGGCCCACTCGATCCGCTCCGGTTCGCCCGGGCCCGCACACGGAATACTTGCGCGAATCGCCTCAATCGTCGCCGGTGCGGTCCAAATGCTTGCCGGGCGAAAGTTCGGCGTATTTTTCCAGATGTTCCGGCCGCAACGGTTCGCTGATGACGTGCTCTTGATTGAACCATCTGCCAAGGTCAACGAGCTTGCAGCGATGCGAGCAAAACGGGCCGTGGGCGCCGGAGAACCAGTCGCCTTCCTTTTTGCAGGTCGGACATTTCACTTTGGTCAGCGGCTTCATCCGAATCGATTGGAAGATAGAAGCCCCAATGGGCGCTGTCCAGTCGATGCGGTCCGTTGGCGCGCGTCAGCCACTTCTTTGATTGGCAATTTCCACCGCGTCATTACGATGCGCCAGCAATGGAACATCGGACTCCGCCGGGTATAATCAGGCCAATTCTGCTGAGATTCGGCCTGGCTCTGAGTTTCCTTGGGTTGGTTTCGGGGTGCTCCTCCTTCCACGGACGCGGGATTCAATACCAGATCGACCACCAATACTCCGTGCATGATCCGCAATTCCTGCGCGCGATGGGCCAGCTCGTCGGGTCGGGCATCCTGGCGAGCAACAACGTCACCGCGCTTATTAACGGCGACCAGATTTTTCCCGCGATGCTCGAAGCGGTGCGCAACGCGCAGAAATCCATCGACCTTGAGACCTACATCTACTGGTCGGGCGGGATTGGAAGCAGGTTCGCCGAAACGCTCGCCGAGCGCGCCCGCGCCGGCGTGAAAGTGCATGCGCTCATTGACTGGATTGGTTCGCGCAAAATCGATTCGCACGATCTCCAGGTGATGCGCGATGCCGGTGTGGAAGTGGAGCGATATAATCCGCTCGTCTGGTTCAACCTTGCGCGGCTCAACCACCGCGACCACCGCAAGCTGCTCATCGTCGATGGCAAAATCGGTTTTATCGGCGGCGCCGGGCTGGCCGACATCTGGCAGGGCAACGCCAATGCGCCCGATCACTGGCGTGACACCCAGTTCCGTCTCGAAGGCCCCGCCGTTGGTCAGATGCAGGCCGCGTTCATGGACAATTGGATGAAGACCACCGGCCGCGTGCTCGACAACGAGGATTTTTTTCCAGAGCTGCTCCCTGCCGGCAATGACCTCGCCCAGGTTTTTTTCAGTTCGCCGCGCGACGGCACCGAGAGTGTCCGGCTGATGTACTTGCTGGCGATTGCGGCGGCGAAAAAGAACATCCGACTGTCCGCGTCATACTTTGTGCCCGGCGCTCTGACCACTGAAGAACTCGTGGATGCCAGCAAACGCGGGGTGAACGTGGAAATCATCGTGCCGGGCGCGAAGACGGACGTGCCGGTCGCGCGTTACGCCTCGCGGTCGAAGTGGGGGCCGCTGCTCAAGGCCGGCATCAAAATCTACGAATACGAACCGACGATGTATCACTGCAAGGTGATGATCGTGGATGATGTCTGGGTGACCGTCGGCTCGGCGAACTTCGACAATCGCTCGTTCCGGTTGAACGACGAGGCGAATCTGAACGTTTACTCGCCCGAATTCGCGGCCGGGCAGGCGCGCATCTTTGATGAGGACAAGCAAAACGCGAAGCTGATTTCCTACAAGGAATGGAAGGGGCGCGGTCTCTGCACCAAACTGCTCGAAAAAATACTCTCGCCGTTCCGATCGCAGTTGTGAGCTCGATGCTCAGTTTGCGGACGCGGTTGCCGCATCGCCGAACATCAACCGCGGAAATCGCGGCTCACTCACGCGGCGTTCTGCTATCGTTTCCTCGACACCAACGTCAGCCGCTGCCACCACCAGACAATTTTCCCTTGTTCTTCGCCGAGTCGAAACAGGTCGCGCGCGGATTGCGGCGCATGGGCGACCAGTTCCAAAACTTGTTTCCGGTTTTCCGGTGAAGTCGCGGCGGTTTCAAAATACCAGTTCAAGTCGGGCTGCTTGAACGGCGTTAGAGTTACGCTCAAAACGTTCAGACCCACGGTTTCGCAGAGCCGGCCCCAACCATTCGGCGTGAGAAACCGATGATGGCTCGGATCGCGCAGTTTCTCGACCTGATGAAGCCATTCCTCCGCTTCGGGCTGGCCGTCCTCGACGCTGCCGTCAATGAGCACAAAATGCCCGCCGCGCTTG
>DATNDF010000063.1 GCA_035607015.1 Candidatus Angelobacter sp.
GACAGCGGGAAAGTCGAAATCGGTGACGTCGTGCTCGCCATCGGCAATCCCTTCGGCATCGGCCAAACTGTGACCTCGGGTATCGTCAGCGCGAAAGACCGCGGCAACATGGGCATCGAAGATTATGAAGACTTCATCCAAACCGATGCCGCCATCAACCCCGGCAATTCCGGCGGTGCGCTTGTCGATATTGATGGCCGTCTGATCGGCATCAACACCGCCATCCTGAGCCGTTCCGGCGGCAATCAAGGTGTCGGCTTCGCCATTCCGTCCGATCTCGCTCGGACCGTGATGGAAAGCCTCATCAAGACCGGTCACGTCACCCGCGGTTATCTCGGCGTGATGATTCAAAGCCTCACACCCGATCTCGCCAGCGAGTTTGATCTCAAAGACAACCAGGGCGCGCTGATTGGCGACGTGGTTCCGAATGGTCCGGCGGACAAAGCTGGTCTGAAGGACGGCGATGTCGTCATCAAATTCAACCACCATCCGGTTGCCGACAGTCGCCGTCTGCAACTCGAAGTAGCCGGCACGAGACCCGGTTCGACCGTCCCGGTGGAAATCCTCCGCGATGGCGCAAAGAAAACCATCGAGGTCACCGTGAAACAGCTTCCGGGCGCTGAAAAACTCGCGGAAAACAATGTCGATAATTCCCAGGACACCGGCACCCTCAACGGCGTGCAGGTCGCGGACCTCGATCAACAGGCCCACGAACAATTCAACGTGCCCAAAGACGTGAAAGGCGCCGTGGTCACGCAAGTGGACCCGAGCTCGGCCGCTGCCGAAGCAGGCCTCAAAGCCGGCGACGTGATTCAGGAAATCAATCGCAAGCCTGTCAAAGACGCCGACGACGCCGTCAAACTGACGGAGAAGTCCGACACCAAGCGCACCCTCGTGCGGGTCTGGGACAATGGCGGCAGCCATTACGTCGTCGTCGACGAAAGCGCCAACGAAGGCTAACCAACTTCCATCCCCACCCACGCCCTCCCGGTTCTTGACCTCACAAGCCGGGAGGGCTTCTCGTTGTCGCGGATTTCACAATGAGTACGATTTTCATCGAAAGCTGGAACGGTTTCCCCCTTTCCCTGGGGGAGAGGGCCGGGGTGAGGGCGAGTGTACCTACTAACTTTTCCTTTTAGGAACCATCGGTTTCGTACACTCGGCAGCGGATGCAACGCCCGCTTCTGCAGTTTCAGTTTACGCAATGCGCTGAACTATAATTGGAGAAAAAAAGGTGTTTTACGCTCGCCCTCACCTGTTTCCTCTCCCCCGGGGAGAGGATGTGCTTTATCACGTTTCCGGGGTTCGCAGGGTGATCTTATTTAATCCAGCGAAAGAACGGAAATGTCATCGCACAATTTTCAGCTTGGTTGTGAATTCAAGCTTATCATTATGGACGAAGACATGCGCATCCTGGTTGTTGAAGACGACGACAAAATCGCTTCATTCCTCGTCAAGGGATTGAAACAAAGCGGTTACGCCGTCGATCGCTGTGCTGACGGCCAGCGCGCGTCGGAACTCGCGCAATCCGTTTCCTACGATGCCGCTATTGTGGATTTAATGCTCCCTAAAATCGACGGCCTCACGCTCATCCAACAACTCCGCGCCAAAAATGTCCGCATCCCCATGCTGATTCTCAGCGCGCGGGCCTCGGTGGATGATCGCGTGCGCGGCCTCCAGGCCGGCGGCGATGATTATCTCACCAAGCCTTTTGCCTTTTCGGAGCTGCTGGCGCGCATTCAAGCCCTCATTCGCCGCGCGACCCAAACCACTGAGCCGACCCGCCTGACCGTCGGAAACCTTGCGCTGGATTTGTTCACGCGCGAAGTGCAACGCGACGGCGAAAAAATCGATCTGCAACCGCGCGAATTTGCGCTTCTGGAATATTTGATGCGGAATCAGAATCGCGTCGTTACCAAAACGATGATTCTCGAGCATATTTTTGATTACAGCTTCGATCCGCAAACAAATGTCGTGGATGTGCTCGTGCACCGGGTCCGTGGGAAAGTGGACCCGGACAAAAACATGATCCATACGATTCGAGGTGTTGGTTATGTCCTTCGGCCTGCTTAACGCGGTGCGGCGAAATGTCGGAGTCCGCCTCGGGCTCTGGTACGCTTTCATTTTTGCGTGCAGCAGCGTGGCGCTCCTCGGCATCGCCTATTACCTCCTCGCAACCGTCATCGCCAATAAAGACCGCGAGCTCGTGCAAGCGCGCCTGCGCGAATACGCCGCCGTCTACCACGCCGGCGGACTGCCCGCCTTGCGTAACACACTTCAGGACGAACAGGAGAATCAAAGAACTTTCTTCGTCCGCCTCGTGAATGTCTGGGACGATGTTGTGTTGTCCAACGTTCCGAAGGACTGGATAACCTTCCACGACCCCGGTGGATTCGCCGATTATCGCCGTCGTCTGGGTGAAGTGGTCGTGCGCGTCCCGAAAGATGCCGAAAAGGA
>DATNDF010000064.1 GCA_035607015.1 Candidatus Angelobacter sp.
CACGAAATCCGTGTCGCCGTCACCGTCAAAATCGCCCGGCTCGACATCCGCCACGCGGCTGACGTGATCCAGGATGGTCGTCGCGGTAAACTGCATCGCGCCGTTGTTGGACAACAGCACCACGCTCCCGACGAAATCGTCGATGGGACTCAGGGTTCCAAGACAGGCGACGACAATGTCCGCGTTGCCGTTGCGTTCGCCGGACAATACCTGTGTGTGAGCGGGGTTACGGACCGTTGCGAGCTTCTCTTCTTTCCAGATGCCGTTCTGATCGTGAATCCAATTGACCGCCGACTTCTCACTGTCGCTCACCAGCACGTCGGGATTGCCGTCCTTGTCGAGATCGGCAATCTGAACGTGTCCGATGAAAGGAGGATGGCGCCGATCGGCGCCCGCCGGATCGCCCAAGACGCTCTTCTGGAATTGCAGCGGCGATTCGCGTGGATCCGGGTCTTCGCCCAGCGTCGGCTGGATTTCCGGGCTGAAGGTGAAATAGTAATGGAGCACGTCCTGAAACTCGTCATCGGTGAGCCTCGTTACATGGCGTATTTCCATGATTTGCGCCATGCGGGACATCACTTCACGCCAGCTCTGTCGCGGAAGGTTTGATGGATCCGGAACGAGGTGACAGACGCCGCAATTTGCCGCCAACGGAATCGCTGCAGCCCAGGCTTCCCGGCTCAACGCAGCCCGACCGTTGAGAAATCTGGATTTTTTTTGCGTCCTTGCGTCGGTCGCGGAGTGGCACGAGGCGCAGGCCGACCGGCGACCGCTCATCAAGCCGTTAGCCGCCCGGAGATATGATTCGGTGAAAGCTGAACGGGACTGTTCCCGGGGGCTTGGTCCCGGGATCCGTGGAGAGATGAACCGGAGCAGCAATTCCGCTCCACCGACGAGCAGCAGTCCGACGACGACGAAAACTGCGGCGCGTTTCAAACTGCGAGCGTTCACGGGCGCCCGTTATATGCGATGGCGAAACCCGCGTCGATGCCCGCTTGTCGGCCCGCCCTTCGGGAGTTCTACTTCAGCCGCCAGGTGATGCGCGCCTTCTCCAGGTCGTAGGGCGACATCTCCATTTTCACGCGGTCACCGACGGTGAGACGCACCCAGCGTTTGCGCATCTTGCCGCAGATGGTGGCCAGCACGAGATGTTTGTTGTCGAGTTCCACCCGGAACATGGTGCCGGGCAGCACGGTCATCACGCGGCCTTCGACTTCAATATGTTCTTCTTTCATGGGCTGATTGCACGAGACCCGTCTGTTTTGCGGCGTGAGATCCTGCCGACCGGCAAAACGAGACGCCGCGAGATGGAAAGGCGGGGCCCGGTTCAAGCCGGAACCCCGCCACGAAATCCGAAATGACCTAGTAGCGACTGCGACCGCCACCGCCATAACCACCGCCGCCCGATTCACGACGACCGCCACCCGGACGCTCTTCGCGCGGTTTGGCGACATTGACCGTAAGGGCGCGTCCGTCCATGTCCTTGCCATTCAAACCCTCGATGGCCCTCTGGGCCTCCTCGGGTGAACTCATGGTTACGAAGCCAAAGCCCCGCGGGCGGTTGGTCATGCGATCCATCATCAGGTTCGCTTCAGTGACCGTGCCAAACGCGGCAAACGCGTCCTGAAGGTCGTTTTCGGTGGTATTGAAGGAAAGGTTTCCGACAAATAATTTACTGCTCATAGGATGTTCTTGCTGTCCGACTAACCGGCACTTTCCACAGACTGTTCCCGAACGTCGGGTCTAAAATCGTCACTGAACAAGGTTCACTTGAAGATTCACCATGCCTTGGAAGAGACAAGCTATCTAACAGACCGGTCCAGCGTGACCGTTTTTGGCGGAATGGCAATAACTATCGTCAACTATCTTTCCGGCGCATCACGCGGACAAGCCCGCCTTCTTCGCGCATTGCAGGAATCGTTCGGCGGCGGTGGAGAGTCCGTTTTTTAACCACGCGGCGCCAATGATCAATGGCTCGGGCGCCGGGGAAAGAGGAATGAGTTTCAGGCGCGGCCCAGCGGTGCAGGTCAGGGATTGCGGCGCCACTGCGACGCCGGCTCCGGACTCGACCGCGGCGATCAAACTGCTCACGCTGTCGTGTTCCTCGGCGATGCGCGGCTTGCCTTTGATGCCGGCGAACATGGCGTCCAGCATTTGGTGGGCTTCGGGATAATCTTTGCGGCTGTAGGTAATGATCGGTTCGCGCGCGGCCTCCGCCAGCGTCACCGTGCGACGGTTGGCGAGCGGATGCTTCGGCGCCACCGCCAGGCAGATGGAGTCGCGCGCCAGTTCCTCGAACCGCAGCCCGCGCAACATGGCCGGAGTCAGTCGCACGACAAAAGCAATTTGCAGCGTTCCCTCGCGCAGCCCGGCAAGCATTTCTTCGGTGGACAAGTCATGCAACCGCACGCGGACATTGGGCAGCTCTGTTTGAAAGCCGCGCAATGCAGCCGGCAGAATCCGCGCAGTGGGCGACGGCGCGTAACCAACGTGCAATTCGCCGCCACTCGTGGCAATGGCCCGAGCCGCTCTCACGGCGCCCTCGGCGCGTTGCAACACCGCGCGGGCCTCGGTCAGAAAGGCTCGCCCGGCTTCGGTCAGCCGCACCGACTTCGCGCTGCGTTTCAAAAGCAGGAAGCCGAGTTCATCCTCCAGATCGCGAATTTGCCGGCTCAACGCCGGCTGGGAAACGTGCAGCTTCAGCGCCGCGCGCGAAACGTTTTCCGTTTCAGCAGCGGCGATGAAATAGCGAAGATGGCGCAGTTCCATGCGCTCGTGAGCATAATCAAGACATGGCGGACTCGCGAAATAAATTTGGCATTTGAAACGCCGCTCACTGCGCGCAAGGTGTGAACAACCGTTGAATAACGTGCCAATAAAATGGAATATGTTTTCCTCGTGAAGGCTTCGGCGCACAATCAAAACTGCCGATCACAAATTGTCTGAAAGGCATATCTGTGAATGGCTATGGAAGAACGAATACTTTGCTTTAAGCGGAAACTTCTTGAGGACCTGGGCGTGTTTCAGGGGCTCAGCCTGGAAGTCGAGAAATACCTCCCGGTTGTCACGGCGGCGTCCAGTCTGACGTATCTGAACCGCAGCGACGCCGAGCAGGACAAGCGTTACAAGCAGCTCATCCCTTACATTCTGCTGATCTCCGATGGCAGAATTCTGCGATATCGGCGGGGAAAAGGCGGGCAGGAAACGCGGTTGCATGGGTTGTATTCTGTCGGGATCGGCGGGCATATCTCGGAAGAGGATCACGGACTTTTCTCCAGCGGCCGCGGTGGATATCAGGACGGCATGCGGCGCGAACTCATGGAGGAAGTGGCCCTCGACCAAGTCAAAGAAGCGGCCGTTGCCGTGATCAACGATGACAGCACCGAAGTCGGGCAGGTGCATTTTGGAGTCGTGCATGTTATGCAGGTGACCAGCGAGAACGTCGCCGGACGACGCAGCGGTATCGTGGCTCCCGAGTTTATTCCGATTGCGGACGCCATGAGAGATGTGGCGGGTTACGAATCGTGGTCTCGTTTTTGCCTGGAAAATATGGCCTTGCTGCTGTCCCGGGCGGCGGCTTCCGGCGTGATGGTATCCGAACGGGTGTTAAGCTGAGAGTGGACCGTTTGCGGAAATCGACATCCAGATCGGTGAAAGGCACTCCGCGCTATGCCGCTCGAAAAGCTGAATTGAACCGCAGAGACGCGGAGAAACAAAGGACCAGTCCTCTGCCCGCCGACCGGTCGAAAGCAGATGTGCACGGAGTGTCGCGACCCACGACGATATCAGAATCTACAGCGCATCTTCCCTTCCCATTCGCTGCGGTTGCGGTGCCTGCGAGGGACGCATCACCCCGTCAACGCCAGAGTTCTTCGCCCTGGCGGCCATGCGATTCCATCTGGCGAATGACCATCTCGTAATACCCGCCACGGGCCTCCATGAGTTGCTCGTGGTTTCCACGCTCGATAACGCGTCCCTCTTCCATCAACAGAATCAAGTCAGCCCGGCGCACGGTGGAGAGCCGGTGCGCGATGACAAAAGTCGTCCGTCCGGCCAGCAGCGTGGCCATCGACGCCTGGATGAGCTGTTCGCTCTCGGTGTCGAGGTTGCTGGTGGCCTCGTCGAGAATGAGGATTTGCGGCGATGCCAGGATCGCCCTGGCAATGGCCAGCCGCTGTTGCTGGCCGCCCGAGAGCTTGACGCCGCGCTCGCCAATGAACGTCCCGTACTGTCCGGGGAGTTTGACGATGAACTCGTGCGCATTGGCGCGATGGGCAGCGTCTTCGACCTCGTCGTCGGTGGCATTGTGACGGCCGTAGGCGATGTTGTCCCGCACGGAGCCATCGAACA
>DATNDF010000065.1 GCA_035607015.1 Candidatus Angelobacter sp.
GATCGCGTCAAATCTCGATTCCGTTTTTCATGGTTGTCAGGCTGTCATGCCAAATATGATTTTGCAGCGTCATGGACGCATCGTGAATATTTCGTCTTTGAGCGCATTGCTGGCTCCGGCGGGCCAGACCAACTACGCGGCGGCCAAAGCCGGAGTTGTTGCGTTAACGCAATCGCTGGCCAAGGAAGTCGCGCGCATCGGCATCACCGTAAACGCCGTTTGCCCGGGCTACGTGGACACTGAATCACTCGCGGCAATGGACGGGGAAGCGCGCAAGTCGGCGCTGGGGCGCGTCCCGATGCGCCGGTTCGGCAAACCGGAAGAAGTGGCGGCCGCAGTTCGATTTCTTGCTTGTCCAGACGCCGGTTACATTACAGGCTCGATTCTGAAAGTGGACGGCGGAATCCTTTAGCAAAGACATGGAAGACATCAACGCAATTCAAACCCGCGTCAAGAGCATGATCGTCGAGAACCTGATGCTACAGATCGGCGTCAGCGAGATCAAGGACGACCAGCCGCTGTTCGGCCCCGGCAGTCTCGGACTCGACTCGGTGGACGCGCTTCAACTGGTGGTTGCGCTCGACAAGAATTTCGGTTTGAAAATCCCGGACCCCGCCGCCGCGAAAGAGATTCTCCAGAACGTCGGGACGATCGTCGCCGCGGTGCGACAAAAATTCACGGGCACCTCTCTGGCTGAGCCCTGAGGCGCCGCGCGCTCGCGTGTAGATCGGTTCATTATTCCTTCCGGGCGGGCCACGAGGTATCAGACGGTTGCCGGTAAAAATCTTCTGGCGCAACCGGCGCACTTTTGTAAGGTGTCCCTTCTGAAAGAATCTGAACATGGAACCAAAAGCTGACATCGCCCTCATCGGATTGGCCGTCATGGGCCAGAACCTCATTTTGAACATGAACGACCACGGCAGTGTCGTGGCCGCGTTCAACCGGACGGTTGCCAAAGTGGATGAATTTCTCGCCAAAGAAGCCAGGGGCACGAACGTGGTCGGCGCGCATTCCATCGAGGAAATGGTCGCCCTTTTGAAAAAACCAAGGCGGGTCATGCTCATGGTCAAGGCCGGGAAACCGGTGGACGAGTTTATTGATCAGCTCCTGCCCCATCTCGAACCGGGCGACATCATCATTGACGGCGGCAACTCGCTGTTCGAGGACACGAACCGTCGCACGAAATATGTGGAATCGAAGGGCCTGCTCTATGTCGGCACCGGCGTGAGCGGCGGCGAGGAAGGTGCGCGTCACGGTCCCAGCATCATGCCCGGCGGTTCGCCGGCCGCGTGGCCGCACGTCAAGGCGATCTTTCAAGGCATCGCCGCCAGGGTTTCAGACGGCACCCCCTGCTGCGACTGGGTCGGGGAAAACGGCGCCGGTCATTATGTGAAGATGGTCCACAACGGGATCGAATACGGCGACATGCAGCTCATCTGCGAGGCCTACAACATCATGAAGAACGGTCTCGGCATGACCGCCGATGAAATGCACCTGGTCTTCAAGGAATGGAACGAAGGCGAACTCGAAAGCTACCTGATCGAGATCACGCGGGACATCCTCGCTTACAAGGACACCGACGGTCAGCCGCTCGTAGAGAAAATTCTCGATACTGCCGGGCAAAAAGGCACCGGCAAATGGACCGTCCAGAACAGCGCGGACCTGGGCATCCCGATCACGTTGATCGCGGAAGCCGTTTACGCGCGCTGCGTTTCGGCGCTCAAGGATGATCGCGTGAAAGCGGCGAAGAAATTGAAAGGCCCGCGTCCGTCTCTCGGAGGGATTTCGGCGAATGCCGAAAAGAAGAAGGCGTTTATCAATGACGTTCGCGACGCGCTCTATGCCTCGAAGATGGTCAGTTACACGCAGGGCTACATGCTCATGCGGGCCGCCGCCGCCGAATACAAATGGAACCTCAACTATGGCGGAATCGCGCTCATGTGGCGTGGGGGCTGCATCATCCGCAGCCGGTTCCTCGGCAAGATCAAGGAGGCATTCGACAAGAACCTGAAGCTTTCGAACCTGATGCTCGACGATTACTTTCGCGGTGAAATCAAACGCTGCCAGAAAGGCTGGCGAAACGTCGTCGCCTCGGCGATGAAACGCGGTATTCCGGTGCCGGCGTTCAGCACGGCGCTGGCGTTCTACGACCAATATCGCGCCGCCGTCCTTCCGGCGAACCTGCTGCAGGCGCAGCGCGATTATTTCGGCGCGCACACCTATGAACGCGTGGACAAACCGCGCGGCGAATTCTCCCACACCAACTGGACCGGCAAAGGCGGCACGACGGCCTCGGGAACCTATACCGTTTGAGTTGACCGATGGTCCGATTTTCCGAACCCGAGAAACCCCACTTGCATCAAGTTTGTTGTTCGTCAGTCGTGATCGCGCGGATGAAACTCCGGCTCTAAACAATTTTCCGGCATTTTTTCAAATCCGTGCTATGATGCGTCGCCGATGAAGAACGCACCGCGTTTGTCGCGCGCAGCTCTTTACAGTTTTGCAGTTGCCCTCCTGCTTGCGAGCAGGCCACTTCCGGCTTTTGCCTCCGACATTCTGGAAACCATCCGGAACCGCGGCGTTCTGCTCTGGGGCGCGGACGCCGAAGGCGGAGCCCCTTACGTCTATCCCGATCCACAAAGGCCGGAGCGATTGATTGGCTTCGAATTCGAGCTGGCCGACGCGCTCGCGGCGAAACTGGGCGTCAAGGCGCGCATGGTCCAGAACCAGTGGGACCAGCTCATTCCCGCGCTCGAACGCGGCAACTTCGACATCATCCTCAACGGGCTTGAACTGACCACTGAAAACCAGCAGCGCATCGCGATGTCGCGGCCCTACTTCGTTTACGCGCAGCAGATCGTCACCCGCAGGGAAACGCCAGGCCTCGCCGGGATCGACGATCTCAGGCACAAACCCGTCGGAGTGTTGTCATCGTCGGTTGCGCAGCGGTTGTTGCAGAAGGTTGACGGCGTGGACCTCCGGATTTATCCCGGCAATGTCGAGAGCTTTCGCGATCTCAAGGCACGCCGCATCGAAGCGGTGTTGCTC
>DATNDF010000066.1 GCA_035607015.1 Candidatus Angelobacter sp.
TTCCTCCGAAGGCAGTTCAGGCCTGAGTAAGAACGGACAACTTTCAGGCCGTTGGAATCGCCATTGAACGCTCCATCGCATATCCGCTAACCTCCCGCGGTGAAAGCGGCGATTTTACACGGGCAGGAACAGATCCGCATCGAAGAGGTCGCGCCACGCCCGCTTCATCCCGGCGAAGTGCGCGTGCGGATTGAAGCGGCGTTGACGTGCGGCACCGACCTGAAGGTTTTCAAACGCGGCTATCACGCAAAGATGATTGTGCCGCCAGCCGTGTTTGGCCACGAACTTGCCGGGGTCATCAGCGAAGTCGGACGCCCGGAGCCCGAAGCGCCGGGCCTGAATTGGCGCATCGGAGATCGCGTCGTGGCCGCCAACTCGGCGCCCTGCGGCGAGTGCTTCTTCTGCCGGCAAGGGCAGGAAAATCTCTGCGACGATTTGCTTTTTTTGAACGGGGCCTATGCCGAATCCATCGTCGTGCCCGCGCGCTTGGTGGAAAAGAATCTGCTCCCGCTCCAACCGGAAACAGGCTTTCGCGACGCCGCCTTGACTGAACCGCTCGCGTGCGTCGTGCAGGGCGTCGAGGATTTGGAGCTGCGCGCCGGCGAGCGCGTGCTGATCATCGGTTCGGGGCCGATTGGATTGATGTTTGTCGCGGTGGCAAAGCATCTGGGCTGCGCGGTCGCTCTGGCCGGACGCGGGGAAAACCGGCTGAAGGCGGCGCGACGGCTGGGAGCGGACCAGGTTGTGGATGTCGCCGGCGGGCGGGAACTGGTCAAAGAAATTGAATCCGGAACAACCGGCGCGCATGACGTGGTGATTGAAGCGGTTGGCAGACCGGAAACGTGGGAGGCGGCCGCGCAACTGGTGCGCAAAGGCGGCAGGGTGAATTTCTTCGGCGGTTGTCCTTCCGGCGCCACCATCAACCTCGACACGGGCCGTGTTCACTACGCCGCGCTGACGCTGCTGGCGAGTTTCCATCACACGCCGCGCGCGATTCGCCGGGCGCTGGAGCTGATTGAAGCGGGGGTGATCAAAGCAGACGATTTTGTGGACGGCGAATGTTCGTTGAGCAAACTTCCAGAGTTGTTTCAGTCCATGGCCGCCGGCAATCGCGCCGTGAAAACGATGGTCCGCGTTCACGAATGACCGCGGCGTTTTTTCATGTGACGGTGCACGAAAAAGTAATAGATGCCTCCGAGGACGAGCAACGCGCCGCCGATCCACAACGAGACGCGGTGTAGTTCTCCTTTCATCAGCGCTTCATCCTGTCCGGCTTTCACGCCGACCCAGCAAAGCACCGCGCACCACAGGGCGGAACCAAGCAGCGTAAAGAGCGAAAAAAGTCTGTAATCCATGCGCACAATGCCGGCGGGAATGCCAATGAGATGTCGAACGACGGGCAGCAGCCGGGAGATGAAGATGCCCATCGAACCAAACCGGGCCGCCCATCGCTCCGCCCCTTCCACTTTTTGGGGTGTGATGAGGAGGAGTTTCCCGTAACGCAAAACCAGCGGCCGGCCCGCGACGCGGGCGGCCCAATACATGGCGGTCGCGCCGAGCCACGAGCCGATGGTGCCGGCAACGATGATGCCCATGATGCTCAAATTGCCTTTTGTGTAGGCGAGGTGGGCTGCGGGCGGGATCACCAGTTCGCTCGGCAGCGGAACGACCGAGCTTTCGACGGCCATCAGCAGCGCGATGAGAGGATAACCGCCCGCATCGAGTGAGCCCATGTACCACTGGATCAGTTTCTGGAGCATGAGCGGCGTGCTTATACGGAAAGTATGGGCAGTGCAAGCCCGGTGTCCTGGCAAATGCGCGCTTCACGTCCGGCGAGCGGCGTGGCAGGCTGCGGAACAATCCGGCTTCAGAACAATCATACTAAACGGATGAATCCGCCCGCAACTGGCTTCCGGTTGAGACCGCCCCGACGAACAGCCTTCACGCTCATCGAACTTCTGGTGGTCATCGCGATCATCGCCATCCTCGCGGCGCTGCTGTTGCCGGCGCTCGCCAGCGCAAAGGAACGTGCCCGGCGCGCGGCCTGCAAAAACAACATCCGACAGTTCATTGTCGCGGCCCATTTGTACGGGGGTGATTACACCGACAAGCTGCCAAGCGGGTTGTCCGAGTTGGGCAACGGCACGGACGAGCACATTCCCATCATCTCGACGGCCACGCGCAATTCGATCGTCCGATATTCAAGCACGATGAAAATCCTCCATTGCCCGAACCTGGGCAAACCGTTCAAACCGATCGAGGGCTGGTTTGAGTCCGGTTACGGCTTTGTGATCGGCTACAATTATCTTGGCGGTCACACGAACACGCCCTGGCCACAGTTGGCGCCGGGTTTCCTCGCCTGGATTTCACCGCAGAAGCTTATCGAAGACAGCTCTCTTCCGTTGGTGACCGACATGAACGACTGGTCGCCCGGCTACAAGAAGAGCTTCGCGCCCCACGGCGCGCGCGGTCCGATTTTGCGCGAGGGGGACTTTTCCAACTCCGGTGCGAACGGCGCGTCACCACGGGACATCGGCGCGGTCGGAGGCAACGTCGGCCTGCTGGACGGCTCGGTGAACTGGAAGCCCATCGCACAGATGAAGCAGTATCAAGGGTCGCATTTGTGGGGCACGGACGGCTGCCTGGGGCAGTGGTAAGGCCCGCGTTCATTCACCTCGATAGACACACCGCGACACGCACGTTTCGGCGACGACTATTTCAGTCAGCAGCGGGAGTCCCGGCTTCAACCGTTCCCAGATCCAAACAGCGATGTTCTCGCTGGTCGGATTTTCCAAACCTGGAATTTCGTTGAGATAACGATGATCGAGCCGCTCCATGAGCGGTTTGAACGCTTCCGAGATGTCCGCGTAATCCATCAGCCAGCCGAGTCGCGGGTCACATTCGCCTGCCGTGACGATTTCCACCTTGAAACTGTGGCCATGCAACCGGCGGCATTTGTGAGTTTCCGGCAGATGTGGCAGCAGGTGGGCCGCTTCAAATTGAAAGGTCTTTCGCAGTTCGATTTTCATTGTTCCCAATCCGTCCAGGTCACGAGGTCGCCCAGGCCCGGCCGGCCGTCGTGCCGCCAGGTAAGGGGCGGGTTTTGCATCTGGCCGACGGGACAGATGCGCGTCACCCCCCAGCGGGCCAGTTCGGTTGCCAGTTGCCCGGCCTTTGGTTCCGTCGCGGCCAGTCCCACCGTTGAAACCTTTCCGCGCACGAGTTCGGCGGCGCGCAACGCCTCGCTCAGGTTGGCCGCGGGTTTGATGTAAACGAACCGGTTCAGGCAGGACATCTGGAAGCGCGGGTCCGCTTCGTGGATGACGGTCCACGCGGTGGACTCCTGGCTCTGCCACTGACGCGTGTCCTCCGATGCCGCGGCGCGCACTTCATACAGCGCGCGGCGCGCGGCGATGGCGGCGGACTCCACGGGCGTGATTTCGCCTCGCGGCTGGTTGGTTTCGCGCTTCGCCAGTTCCACCGCCAGCATTTCGGCAAACAGTTCGGGCGAAACCGCCCCGCCGGGCTCGATATAAAACAAGTGGGGCGACAGGCAGCCGAGCTGGTCCCAGGCCGCGACGTCGGCCGCGGCCGCGGCGGCGATTGTTTTCGCGCCGCGGCCGGTCAGGACTTCCTGCGCCACGAATCCAAAGCTGACCCGATGGCCGTAGCCGAGGAATCGAACATGCGGGGGTACCTGCCGGCGAATCTCAGCCAGCGTTTCGTCGCTGCCGGTGGCGGTGACGCAGTCCGCTTCCGCCAGCAACGCCGTTTCCAAATCGAGCCGTCCGCCCTTCCATTCCGCGATCTCGATGCACGCGCCGAGCTTGGGCTCGGTTTCGTAGAGCGAATGAGCGAACAGGCGCGGCAGCAGCGCCGCGCCGGACGCGCACTTTACGAATTGCGCGGAGCGAACGAGGAGACCCGACACGATGCTCATCAGCGCGGGAGCCGGCAAATTGCCGCTGGTGACATGGACCAGCAGCCGCGGCCCGGTCGCGAGCGCGGTGCGCTGGGTCTTGTGCTCGCCGGCGGTCGCGACGAATCGGTCCAGCCGATGAACATGGCCGAGTTCCTGTTGCAACAGGGCGCTCAGATTGTCAGCGGTCAACTGCCTGAAAAGTGCGTCCAGTCCCGACGCCAGCGTGGCGGCGGAAAATCCGGTGGCGTTCGTGCCGGACTCGAGGGCGCGGCGGCGGAACGGGTTTTCCGCATCGAGCCAGCTTTCTGCCAGACCGGCGAGCACGGCGATGAGTCCATCGGTCGGGCGGCCCGCCAGATACCGGTCGCGGTTTCGTTTCAGCGCGGCGCATGCCTCGGAGATGGTCGTCGCATTCAAGGCGGCTTCCGAAGGCAGATCGGCCAGAAAGTAGCCCGGTGGATTCGCGCCGTTCATGGTTCAGGACATCATAAGCGAGCAGCCGCGCGGTTCGGCGCGCGCGGCGCGGCCCGCCAGCTCAAACCCGTCATCGCGGCGGGTCCCTAGATCCTCGGTCTGTATCGCCATGACGGATCGAAGATTTGCGAGGTCGAAAACCTGGATCAAACCCGTTTCGTTGTCGCCAACTTCCCGGCCGGTTTCCGGAGAGACGATTCGCGCGCGTGCCCAGGGCGGAAAACGAAAGATGCGTGGCGAAGACGGACCAGGAATGCCGGCGGCACCGTCGTAGGCCTGAGAGCCAAGCTCGCTCATTCCGTATTCGCAGATGATTTGCGAATCGGGAACGCCGAGCAGGTCTGTGATGCGCGCGTGCAGTTCGGCTTTGGGCAGGGTCCGCGAGCGGCCCTTGTAACCGCCGGTCTCCATCACGCGCGAGCCTGGTGGCAGATCAAAACGAAGCGCGTGTTCAGACAAATGATCGAGCAGATGCACGAATGAAAAGGCGGCGCCGAGCAGCGCAACCGGACGCCGCGTTCCGGTTGCCTGGCGCAGCGCGGCCACCACCAATTCATGATTCAACTCCCAAGCTCCGCCGGTTCCCGTCTCTCCGACAAACACAGAATCGGGAGAACCGAACTCGCGGCGCACGCATTCAAACATGCGCACGAGCGATGAGCGAGGCGCAAGGACGGGCGGGGGGGTCAGGAGGATGAAGCCAATCCGCTTCGCGTCCGGCAGCACATGAGATTTGAACCACGGCAGAAGGGAGGACTCATAAACCGCCAGCGAGTGGATGTTGTGGAAGTGCCGGCCGGGCCGCTGTTCCGTCGTGCCACTCGAGTGGAAAACAACCGGCCGGTCCTCAACCGGCAGACTGGTCATTTCAAAATCCTTGAACGCGGCGGCCGGGACGGCGGGAATCGCGCCCCAATGAGCGACGCCGCCAGGCGCTACACGGCGGGCAAGGCACAATTGGCGGTACGGCGCGACGTGTTCGAATTGCAGGGCAAACAGCCCGAGGGCGAGTTGGTTGAACAGCGCATCGTCCGCGCGGCGACGGGCGATGAATTCCTGAAGGCGCGAATTGAATTCGATAAAGCGATCGACGGGTTTCATGCGGTTTTCTCTTTCGCGCCGGACGCGATGGCTGGTTCTCCGCCACAGCCGCCGGAAATGTCCGATGGCAGACGTTGAGTGTCGAGCGCAAAGTTCCGCGCGTTGCGGCAATGGGCGTCGAAGCGTCTTTACGCGCCGCCGCGCGGCTGGCATAACTTCCGCACCCGCTTATGAATGCGTTGTTGAAATTATCACCGGCCGTCGGCTTGCTTTTGCTCTCAGCGTGCGTCTCACGGTCGCCGACGGTTGTCCGTCATCCGCCCGCCGACCTCCCCGGCCAGCGTCCGGACGGTTCGGTGCTGCTGCCGAATCAGTGGTCGTTGCGGCCGGTGGGACGACAGATTGTGTTGGGGGATTTTCCGGTGAACATCGCCGTGCATCCGGGGAACCGCTTCATCGCGGTGTTGCACAGTGGCCACGGTCGGCATGAGATCGCGGTCGTTGACATTACGGCCGGCAAGGTGATCGGCGAATTCGCCGTGGATGAATCGTTTTACGGAATTGAATTTTCGCGCGATGGGAGAGAGTTGTTTTGCAGCGGCGCCGGGGACGAAGTCATCCATCGTTTTGCCTTCCAGGACGGTTACCTGGCGGAGCCGAAGGCGTTCAAAGTGCGCGACGCGACGGAACGCGGAATTCCAGCGGGACTGGCGCTGAGCGCCGACGCCAGAAAGTTGTTTGTTGCGAACGTCTGGGGGCAGCGGATTTCGCAGGTGGACCTCGACGGCGCGGCGAAGGTGACCGACATCACATTGGGTTCCGCGGGCGTGTCGCCAGCCGCCCCCGCCACAGCGACCCCTGCTGATGAGGATACCGCTGCGGCAACGAAACGGGCGCAGGCGGCGCAGGAAAAGATTTCCGACGATTCGCCATTCCCCTACGCCTGCCGGCTGGATGAAAAGCGGCAACGCCTCTATGTCAGCCTCTGGGCGAAGGCAGCCGTGGCTGTCATTGATCTGAAGACCAGCCAGGTCATTGATCGCTGGCCGGCCCAGGAACATCCCTGTGAAATGGTCCTCACCAGTTCCGGAAAAGTCCTGTTTGTGGCCAACGCGGCCCGCAACAGCGTGACGGTCCTCGACACCGGAAGCGGAAAGGCGCTCGAAACGCTCACGGCCTCGCTGTATCCCGGGTTGCCGCCCGGTTCGACACCGAACAGTCTTGCGCTTTCGCCCGACGAAAAGACCTTGTTTGTTGCCAACGCCGATAACAACAACATCGCGGTGTTCGACGTCACCACACCGGGCAAAAGCCGCTCGCTGGGTTTTATTCCCGCGGGTTGGTATCCGACTTCCGTTCGCGTGACACCTGACGGCAAACGGCTGCTGGTTGCGAACGGCAAGGGGATAATTCCGAAAGCCAACCCGCACGGCCCGCAACCGATGAACGAACCGCCCGCCAGTGTCCGCGAATACATCGGCGGACTGTTCCGCGGCACGTTGAGCGTGATTGATCTCCAACCGCGCGAGAAACTGGAGGAGCAACTGGCGTCGTGGACCGCGCAGGCCTACCGGTGCAGCCCAATCAAGGCGGACCTGCGCGCGGGCGGAAGTCCCGCGTCGGGCAATCCCGTCCCGGCGAAGGTCGGCGACCCAAGCCCGATCAAGTACTGCATTTATGTCATCAAGGAAAACCGCACGTATGACCAGGTGCTCGGCGACATGCCGGAAGGCAACGGCGATCCCGCCCTTTGTCTGTTTGGGGAGCGCATCACGCCCAACCACCATCAACTGGCCCGCGATTTCGTCTTGCTGGACAACTTTTACGTGGAGAGCGAGGTCAGCGCCGACGGCCACGAGTGGACCATGGGCGCGTACGCGACCGATTTCGTGGAAAAATTCTGGCCGCTCAGCTACGGGCACAACAAACACGGCAAGTATCCCTATCCGGCGGAAGGCAATTTTTCGGTGGCGCGTCCAGCCGGGGGTTATTTGTGGGACCGGGCGCGCGAAGCCGGCGTCAGCTACCGCAGCTACGGCGAGTTTATCAACAACGGCAAGACCTCGAATGATCCGGGCAAATCGCGTGTGGCGACGCTTCAGGACCACTTCGACGAATCATATCGCGGCTTCGACCTCGACTATTCCGACCAGAAGCGCGCTGACCGCTTCATCGCAGAACTGAAACGGTTCGAGAAGGAAGGGGAGATGCCGCGCCTGCAAATCGTCCGCCTGCCCAACGACCACACTCACGGAACCACGATTGGCAAGCACACGCCGTTCGCGCTTGTGGCGGACAACGATCTCGCGCTCGGGCGTTTCGTTGAGGCCGTCAGTCGTTCGAAGTTCTGGCCGCAGACCGCCATCTTTGTGGTTGAGGACGACGCGCAGAACGGCCCGGACCACGTGGACGCGCATCGCACGATTGCGTTCGTCATCAGTCCTTACACGCGGCGCGGCGCGGCGGATTCCACGATGTATTCGACGAGCAGCATGTTGCGAACGATGGAACTCATCCTGGGTTTGCGGCCGATGTCGCAATACGACGCGGCCGCGATGCCGATGTTTAATTCGTTCCATGCGAAACCGGATTTGCGGCCCTACAAAACGCTGGCGGCGAACGTGGACTTGAATGAGCGGAACACGAAGCTGGCGTGGGGAAGCGGCCTCTCTAAAAAGATGAACTTTGCGAAAGAAGACGCCGCGGATGATCTGCTGCTGAACGAAGTCATCTGGCGTTCTGTGCGCGGCGCGCATAATCCCATGCCCGCGCCCGTGCGCGCGGCGTTTGTGTTCGCGCACGAGAAGGATGGCGATGATGACGACTGACTCCTTATTCGGTCACCGGACCAAAGGAAGCCGGTAACACGCTGCCTCCTGATCATTGCGCACGAGGAGAAGGTCGCCGACCAACGCCGGCGGGTTCCATGTTTTGCCGTCCAGCGCCCGGAATTTTGTCAACTCGCGCCGTTCCGTTGGCACCGGATCCACCAGTACAATGTCTCCGTTCTCGGCGGTGATGAGCAGGGCGTCTCGAACAAGAAGAAACTGACCGTGACCGTAGCGGCCGTCCTTCCACTTCAGCTCGCCCGTTGAGAGGTCGAGACAGCAAAGAATGCCGTCATCGAGGCCGTAAACATAACCGTTGCGGGTGACCACGTTGTTGAACTTCGACTTGAGCCGGTTCGTTTTCCAAAGGCGCGCGGCGGAAAAAATGCCGGAGCTGTCCCGGGTGATTACCAGAAGCTCGCTCCCGACTCCATAACCGCTGCTCACGAACACGCGGTTGCCGTCGAGAACGACTGGCAGCGCGACGTGTGGCTGGTGGGAGTCCCAGGGATGCCGCCACAGGACTTTGCCGTCCACTGCGGCATGACCGAAAATCGCATGCTGGTTGAAGATCAGAATTTGACGGACGTCACTGATGGTCGCGACGCAGGGCGAACTGTAACTCGCGTTGTCATCGCCGCCGCCCCAGGCGAACGCGCCATCGCTCAAACGATACGCAACCAGCGACCGCCCGTCTTTGCCTCCGGGATTCACAATCACGAGGTCGTCCAACACCAACGGCGACCCTGCCACACCCCATTCGGGCGCGCGGCTGGAATTATCGGCGACGATGTTCCTGCTCCAAATCCCACGGCCAGAGGCGAGGTCGAGACAGTTCAGAATGCCGGTGCTCCCGAGCGTCACAACTTTGTCGCCCTTGATGGCGGGCGTGGCGCGGGGTCCTTCGCCGGCCAAGGTCGTGAAGTAGCGCGCCTTGTCGGCGTGCGACCAGAGCGGCCTGCCGGTCAGAAGTTCGTAGCAAACAACCAGTTCTTCCTCACCGCGCTGTTCCTGGGTCACGGCGCGATCTCCGGCAATCGCGAAACCGGACCAGCCGGCTCCGATTGGCTGGCGCCAGAGTTTCACCGGCGGTTGCGCCTTCCAGTCGCGCGCGAGGGCCGGTCCGTCCGGCAGCACCGCGTTGCGATGCGGGCCGAGGAACTGTGAGAATTCGTTGCCGGAAGAGATAGACGCGTCGGGAGCGGCCGGCCGTCGTACGGACGCGATTTTGCCGCCGGGTGACAACAAAGTGGATGAAGGGGGGCGCGACCATCGGAAACGGAAGATCGGAAGCAGGTCGCCGGTAACGCCATGAATTCTGAACATTGCCACCGCCAGCCCAATCAACCCCGCCACACTGCCGGACAGGAGCAAGCGCACTTTCCAGCGCAATCGCGACAGAAACAACATCCACAGCAGCAACAACAGAACGGCGGCGATGCACGTCACCATCGCGTCGAGATTGCGCCACTGCCGCGAATCTTCGCGAATGACGAGAAAGTAGAAGATCGCCAGACCGGCCGATGCAAGGACCAGGAACGCCGGCCACCAACGCACCCGCGGTCCGCGGTCTGGTGACGTCGATTTCTGATGGACCGGTTCCGGCATGGATTACTGAATGATGTCCGAATGACGCAGCCGGTTCCAGCGCGTCTTTGGCGCGACTACATTTCAACCGTCAAATAAACGCGCCAACTGGTTCCGCTGTTTCCTGGTTGGGCGGCCGAATCCTCGGGGAAAATGTATAAACGCCTCACGCGCTTCATTACGCGCCGCCGCGTATGCTTCAGGCGGGGTGAGGTCTTCAAGGAACCGGCTTACATATTTTGCGCCCACGCGCTGATCAAGGGTGCCGATCACTCTCACGGTCCGTTGAACGCGACCCGTCAGCGCAGTGATGACCTCGCCCGCGCGAACGTCACGCGAGGGTTTCACACGGTTCCCGCCGATCTTCACATGTCCGGCATTGCAGGCTTCGGAGGCCAGCGAACGACTCTTGTAAAGCCGCACCGCCCAAAGCCACTTGTCCACACGGACAGCTGCCTGAGTTAGCATGCCGGAAGATTAAAGAGCCGGTAAACGGATGCAACTGTCCGCAGGTTAAAACAGGCGTCATCGTTTGAACGCTTTCGGCCGGTCGTTTTCAACCCGGGTCGGCGGACGGCAAGGTGGGATAGGAGAAAACGACCCTTGACGAATCCGCATGATGTCGTAATTTCGGAACGGACAGAAATCAATGAAATCACTCTCGCCCATTCAGCAGAAATTTGTGCTTCACTGGGGCGAGATGGGCACGCGCTGGGGCATCAATCGAACGGTTGCCCAGATTCACGCACTGCTGTTCATCTCGCCGAAACCGCTCAACGCGGAGGAAATCTCAACCTCGCTGGGTGTGGCGCGTTCCAACGTCAGCACGAGCCTGAGGGAACTGCAAGGGTGGGGGATTGTGAAACTCGTTCACGTCCTTGGCGACAAGCGGGACCATTTCGAGTCCATGAAACACGTGTGGGAAATGTTCCGCGTCGTGCTTGATGAACGGAAGAAACGCGAGATTGATCCCACCATCCTGATGCTCCGCGAATGCGTGGCCGGGGCGGAAAAGGACAGGGAGACGGATGAATACACCGAGCAAAAGCTGGGCGAGCTGGCGGAGTTTTTCGAGACGACGAGCGCATGGTACGCCCAGATCCGCCAGTGGCCAACCGGCGCGCTGACGCGCTTCGTCAAGATGGGCGACAAAATTCGAAAGCTGTTGGGGATCGGCGGTGACTGATCCCAATTTTTTGAGTGCGTGGTTCTGTGAATACTGAAATTACAAAATGGACCGATGAATCGGCGGTTCGGGCTTGGATCCATGATGACGCCGCTTGCGCGCGTGGTGTGTGCGGACCGCAGCGCCCAAACGTCTGTTCCAATCCCGCGGGTTCGGATGCGAGTCGCGTGCATCAGGGAGGTTCGGAGAAGCACCCTGTTTCCCAACCCGAAACCACGGCGGCTCAGCCGCACTCTTTCAGATGACATGAACACTGCGCGCGTCATTCTCGCAGGCGGCGGCGGTTTTCTCGGGCAGATATTGTCGGCGCATTTCCTGGCGCGGGGCCGCGAAGTCGTGGTCCTGTCGCGCGCGCCGAAAGCACGCGGCGATGGCGTTCGTGAGGTCAATTGGGACGGCGAGACGGTGGGTGAATGGGCCCGGTTCCTGGACGGCTCGGACTCGGTCATCAATCTCGCGGGCCGCACCGTCAACTGCCGCTATCACGCGCGCAATCGCCGGCTGATTCTGGACTCGCGTGTGAATTCGACGCGAGTGGTTGGGGAAGCCATTGCCCGCGCCGCAAAACCGCCCCGCGTGTGGCTCAATTCCAGCACGGCCACGATTTACAGGCATACGTTCGGTCCAGCGTGGGATGAGACCGGGGAGATCGGCGGCACGCCCGAATCGAAAGATGAATTCTCTGTAGAAGTGGCGTGCGCCTGGGAGAAAACTTTCAACAGTGCCAAGACGCCGGCTACACGCAAAGTGGCTTTGCGCACGGCGATGGTTCTGGGCCACGGCAAGAACAGCGTGTTTCCCATGCTGCGCCGTCTCGCGCGGGTCGGTCTCGGCGGCAAGATGGGGAACGGCAGACAATTCGTCTCCTGGATCCATGAGGGAGATTTCTGCCGGGCGATTGACTGGCTGCTGGAACACGGGGACGTGAGCGGCGTCGTGAATCTGGCGGCGCCCAATCCGGTCACCAATGCCGAAATGATGCGCGCGTTCCGCGACGTGTGTGGAATATCGATCGGTTTGCCGGCCAGCCGCTGGATGCTGGAAGTGGGCGCGTTTTTCCTGCGAACGGAGCCGGAATTGATCATCAAGAGCCGGCGCCTCATTTCCGGCAGGCTGATTGCGGCGGGTTTTGAGTTTCGATTCCCGCGACTCAAAGACGCCCTGATCGCCCTCGAGAGCCAGAATACCCGGGAGCAATGGACACCGCTGAAATAATCAGCCGCCCGGCCACGGAGCGGAATGAAACGAGGCGCGCGCCTGCGTTTACGCCGTTGTTCCTCGGCGACTGGATGCGTGCGGCCTTCATTCATTACGAGGTGGACCCGGAAATTCTGCAAAACGAAGTCCCGTTCGAGCTCGATTTATTTGCGGGCCGGGCTTTTGTGAGTCTCGTCGCATTCAGCATGGAGCGACTGCGACCGAACTTCGGTGGGCGGCTGACTGAGCTGCTCTTTCGCCCTATCTCGAATCACAGGTTCCTGAACGTGCGGACTTATGTTCGGCACCAGCGCGAAACCGGCATCTATTTCATCACAGAGTTTCTTTCCAATCCGCTTTGTGTGCCATTGGGACCGCCGACATTCGGATTGCCCTACCGTCTTGGGCGTCCGTCTTACCGGCATAACTATGAAGAAGGAACCGTCGAAGGGGATGTCGCGTCGGCGTTTGGTCAAAACCGTTTGACCTACAAGGCTTCGCTGTCTGCAAAGGCAGGATTTCACGCGTGTGAGCCAGGGACACTCGATGCCTTTTTGTTGGAACGCTACCAGGCTTTCACGCAGTGCGGAAGAAAGCGACGTTCGTTTCGCATCCGGCACGTGCCCTGGCCACAACAGGCGATCGACGTTTCGGTGCGAGAAGATGAGTTGCTGACCCTTACCGGCAATTGGGTGGATGGGGCGCAGTTGATTGGCGCAAACTTTTCACCCGGCGTTCACGATGTCCGGATGGGGCGGCCTCACCGCCTCACGGCTTGCGAACGCAAGCATCGTGTACGGGTTTTCTTCGATGTATGAAGGAGATATTCGATCCAGAAGCAAAGCGTTGAGTTACCCCAGTCAATAAATCATCACTTGATCACCGTCTGGCTTTGCTCGCGCATGAATTGCTGGACGTAGTAGGGATCGAGCGCATTTTTGGCGCTGGAGCCGGAGCCTTTCCGACCGCCAAAGGACTGCACGCCGGGCCATGCGCATAATGAAAAAGGCCGGCGTTGGCGCCGGCCATCGAGGGTAAGCACGGTCTATTTCTTCGCCAGTCCGGCCACGGCGTCCTTCATCTCGTTCAGATGGACGTCCGCCGATGGATTGTCCGTGACGTGCGCGATCTTGCCGTCTTTGCCGATCAGAAAACTGACCCGCCTCGCCATGTTTCTGCCGGTCATGCGCGCGCCATACGCGTCGGCGATCTTCCCATCCGTATCAATGAGCAACGGGAAGTTCAGATTGTGTTTGGCGATAAATTTCTTATGGCTTTCACCATCATCGAAACTCACGCCGAGCACCTGCACTTTGTCTTTCTTCAAATCGGTCATGCGGTCGCGTAACCCGCACGCCTCTTTGGTGCAACCCGGCGTGTCGTCTTTGGGATAAAAATAAAGCAGCACGACCTGCTTGCCTTCGAGGTTGGACAATTTCCATGTCTTGCCGTTCTGGTCTTTGGCCTCCACATTCGGCGCCTTATCACCGGCTTTGGGGGTGTCCGCGCGAACTGCTGCGGCAATCAACAGAAGAGACAACGCTGTGATCCAAGCTGAAGTTTTTTTCATAGTCGATTTCAGTTTGTAGGTTTCTGTGTGTGAATCCGTGAAAAGGTTAACGCGAGCACGCGACTTGTCAAACCGGGAACCGGAGGATGTCGCCGCTAGGCATTACTGCCCGATTAAACTGCTGACTCGAATACGTCACGGTCGGCGGAGGCGGAAGAACTGAGGACCGTTGGTGGCCGGAATGGTCACGGATTTGTTCGTGCCGTCTTCAGTGATGATAGCGGAATTGGTGACCCAGCTTGCCGGAGCGGCCAGCGCGCCGGCCTGTTCCAACCCGAAACCCGTCGTGTCTGCAGATGCCCACGAAACCGTTACCTGCGTGTCGGAGCGAAGCACCGAAAGCGCAGGCAGAGTCAGCAGGTAGGCACGGGCAACGTTGGCGGACACCTTATTGCCTGCTATCGCGAATTGGCCCCCCGCATACAAGTCGCTGCCCGAAATCGCCAGCGAAGACACAAACGTGGTAAAGCCGTAAGTGCCAACCATCCCCGAACCCAACGCCGACCAACTGCTCCCATTCCATTTGGCAATGTGATTGGCCACAATGCCTCCCGCCGTCGTAAACTCGCCCCCTACGTAGAGGTCGCTGCCCGACACCGTCAGAGTATCCACGTCGCCGTTCATTCCCGAACCCAGCGCGGACCAACTACTCCCATCCCATTTGTAGATGAAATCGGCGGAGGTGCTCCCGTCCGGAATTGTGAAATAGCCTCCCGCATACACGTCATTACCTGAAACGGCCAGCGCTTTCACGTAGCTGTTCGGGTTTATCCCCGAACCTAGCGCCGTCCAATTGCTCCCGTCCCATTTGGCGATGTAGTTGGCTGCACTGCCGCCTGCCGTCTTGAAATAGCCACCCGCATACACGTTGCTGCCCGACACGGCCAGGGCCAATACCTGTTGGCCCATCCCTGAACCCAGCGACGACCAACTGCTTCCGTTCCATTTGGCGATATAATTAACCGGGCTGCCGCCCGCTGTCGTGAAATCGCCTCCCGCATACACGTCATCGCCGGACACTACCAGCACGAACACGCGACCGTTCATCCCCGAACCTAATGACGACCAACTGCTCCCATCCCATTTGGCGATGTAATTGACTGGGACGCCGCCTGCCGTTGGAAAATCGCCCCCTGCGTACACGTTGCTGCCCGACACTGCGAGTGCATACACATAGGGAGCATTGTTCCCACCCACTCCCGGACCCAAGGATGTCCAACTCCCATTCCATTTTGCGATGTTCGTGGCTTTGTTCGCGCCTGTCGTCACGAACTGGCCACCCACATACAAGTCGTTGCCAGCCACCGCCAGCGCGTAAACGTAAGGAGGATTACCACCACTTATTCCTGAGGCAGCCATCGCCGACCACTTGCTCCCATTCCATTTGGCGATGTGACTGGCCACACTGCCTCCTGCTGCCGTGAACAATCCTCCCGCAAACAAGTCGTTGCCCGACACCGCCAGCGCATAAACGCTGTTGTTCATTCCTGAGCCAAGCGGTGTCCAACTGTTCCCGTTCCATTTAGCGATGGAGTTAGCCGCGTTGGTGTCCGAACTTGTGAAAGACCCCCCAGCGTATAGATCATTTCCCGACACGGCCAGTGCATACACAAATGCTCGGCCGAGAGGGTCGCGAACACTGATCCCCCAACGTAGAGGTGACCAACTGGTCCCGTCCCATTTGGCGATGTGGTTGGCCGCACTGCCATCCGCCATCGTGAAATCGCCTCCCGCATAGACGTCGTTTCCCGACACTGCCACCGCATACACAATGCCGTTCATCCCCGAACCGAGAGGCGCCCAACTACTCCCATTCCATTTGGCGATGCAGTTGGCCGCACTGCCACCCGCCATCGAGAATTCGCCGGCCGCATACAAGTCGCTGCCAGATGCCGCAAGCGCCAACACCCTGTCGTTCATCCCCGACTCCAGCGCTGTCCAACTGGTTCCATTCCATTTGGCGATGTGGTTGGCCGCATTGTCACCCGCCGTCGTGAAATCGCCTCCCGCATAGACGTCGTTTCCCGACACTGCCAGCGCCAACACATTGCTGTTCAACCCCGACTGCAGTGCTGTCCAACTGTTCCCGTTCCATTTCGCAATTCGGCCGGCAATCAAATTTCCGACGGCGGTGAAGTTGCCGCCGATGTAGAGATTAGCTGAACCATCTACCACTGCCGCCTCAACCGGGCCATTCGCACCTGGTATGCTGGGGTTCATGGTGCTCCAGTTGGCATCACTGAACGTAGGGTGGCTCTGTGCGCGCATCTCAATCTCCGGCAGGAAAAGCAGCACGCCAAGAAGCGCGGCGAGTGCATAGCGCAGTTTTGGATTTTGGATCTCACCCATTTTCTTTGGGAACGTTTCGAATTGAAGCAGAAATCGCCGCGCGGCGCAAGCGGGGTTGTTGTGTGCCGCCGGAAAGGCGGCTGACGCAGCCGCTCTACAGCGATACGAGCTTCCCGGTTTTCACCGAGCGTTCTTCGGCTTCGCAAATCTCGACGGCGCTGACACCGTCTTGCGCAGTCACGACTGTCGGTGGCTTCCCGGAACGAACCGCTTCCAGGATATGCTGCAATTCGCCAACGTACCCGTCCTTGCCCTCGAGCTGCAACACGCGCGGCTCTTTTCCTGTCTCGAACAGCTTGAGCGCGTCGCCGCCGCGGGCAATGTCATAGTCCACCGTCGCATTTTCGAAAACAGCCCGGTAACCCATGTTAAAACCGAACCCTTCAGTCATCGCCCAGCTTCCTTCCGCGCTGACCGACACGCCGGAGGCCATCTGATATTGTGTGACGACATGGTCAATCGAGCCGCTGACTTTGGAGAAGCCGGTGGAGTAAACGGCCTTTGGCCGGCCAAAGCAAAACTGCACGAAGTCCGTGTCGTGAATATGGAGATCAAGCAACGCGCCGCCGGAGAGATTCCCGTCAAAGAAGAACTTTTGTCCCCAGGCGGGCGGTTGTCCCACCCGGCGAAAACGCGCCGCGAGGCAGCGGCCATGAGTTTGTTTCGCGATGGCATTCTTCACCCAGACCCATTCCGGCGAGAAGCGCAGACACATCGCGGGCATCAGAAATGTTTCCGCCCGGGCTGCCGCGTCGGCGATCTCGCGGGCGAGTTTGCTGTTTCGCGCCAGCGGTTTTTCGCAGATCACGTGCTTGCCGGCTTTGAGCGCGGCGACCGCGAGCTCGGGGTGTGTGTTCGTCGGCGAACAAATGTCCACAAGCTGGACCGTCGGATCGGCCAACAGGTCGTCAACTGTGCGGTAGGCTTTCACTTGCGACATATCCAGCCTGAACGGTTCGCCGGAACCGACGTTGCCCCCTACCTTCGAAAAGTCGCCGTCGAGGTTGCGTCCGCTCGGATTGCAAAGGGCGGCGATGCGGCAGCCGTCAATCTGACGATACGCCTTGAGGTGCGTGGCAGCCATGTAGCCAAGCCCGACGACCCCGACGCCGACCCGGTCTTGAGTTTGAACTTTTGAATCCAAGGTGATGGTCGATCGGGCGTGACTGGCGCAGTCTTCCCGAAATCTCAACGCGCGCTGCGCAGTTTCACGCCCTTTAATTTTTCCACGAAGCCGACGAAGCCGGCCGCCTGTGTTTGCAGACGTTCCAACAACTCCGCGTCGGTCAAACAGCCGCTGTCATCCAGCAAATCGCCGATGTTAGGAAGAAAGACGCGGTGTGGATAAATGAACGCGTTCCGGTAGCCGAAGATCGCCTGCAACTGTTCGATCGGCCGCAGCCCGCCCCACATGCCGGCGGCCAGGCCGGTGAAACAGATGGGCCGTTCGATGAAACTCTCCGGAAACTTCAGCATGTCGATGAAGTATTTCAGCACCCCGGGAATGCCTCCGTTGTATTCCGGCGATATCACATGCACGCCGTCGGCTTGCAGAATGGCGTCGGCGAACGGCCGAAATGATTTTGGCTTTTCCGCGTAGGACGACGGCAAAAAAATCTCCTGGGGCAGTTGCGCAAGGTCGAGGATGCGCAACGGCACCTTCAAGCCCGCGTAAACCTCTTCGACGTGCCGCGCGACCTTGCGAGTGTTGCTGTCGGGACGGTTCGTGCCAATCAACAGAGTCATCATGCGGACGTTTTAACAGGACGCATCGGCCAAACAAGTCAGAAGGTTGCGGTTCCGATTTTTGAATCGACGTGAAAGCAGCTTGAACGGAGGTCCGGTTGTGCGGAATGCGGCGGGGGCCGGATCAATCAACAGAGGTTCTTGAGAAATTATGAAACCGGCCCTGCCTCCATTTGATGGACGGTTGAACGACGCGAGCTGAATGTCCGCTTCGTGTCAGGCAATCAGTTCACCAGGAGAATCCGATAGAACCGCTGTGTCGCGCCGGTGACGTCAACAATCGCCGAGAGGCTGCCGTTGTTTGCGATCATGTCGGTGGTCAAAGGTGTCCAGGACGCCGCATTCAAATCATCCTTGAACTCGACGCGGTAGGTATGGCCCGGAGTAGTGAGCCAGACAAAGGTGAACGACTGGCCGCTCAGGGTCGTTTGGGTGATTTGCGGCGGCGCGATGACGAAGATTGTAAACGTCTCGGCGTCGCTCAACGGTGGCGTGCCGTTGTCGATGACGCGCAAGGTGACGCTATTTGTGCCGGGTATCTGTGCCGGCGTTGGCGTCCAGTTGAACACACCGGTGGACGGATTGATCGTGGCCCCGGCCGGCGCGCCCGGGTCGAGCGAGAAGGTGAGCGTCTGTGGCGGTTGATTGGTGTCCGTCGCGGTCGCGACGAAACTGAGTGTGCTGCCGCCGACCACGCTTCGGTTGCCCATCGGCGCGAGGACAGGCGGGCCGTTTGTTTGCGGGCCGAGATTGGCCGCGCGCGGCGTCGGAGCGGGCATGACGTAAATGTTGGGCCCGCCATCGGGGTAACGACCTTCGCTCACGTCGCTGTTCTGCTGGCCGTAGGAAACGGCGTCAATGCTGGTGCCATCGGCGGCGAACAACCCGATCTGCCCGGCACTTGCGGCGAGTTTGAAACTCACGTGCAGATCGGGGCTGTTAGTGCTGTTCTGGCCGGTGTCGCTGTCGGCCCAGACGAGCAAATGCCCGGCGGACGGAATCGTGTAACCGGAGGGGATCTGGAAGTTGAATTTATTCGTCAGAGAGTCGGTGAGGTAATAGCCGGTGAGATCGGCGGCGGTGGCGCCGGGATTGAACAGCTCGAACCAGTCGTCAAAATGATTATCCGACGGATCGAGGAGAAAGCCGGAGTTGCTGGCCATCCATTCATTGATAAACACGTTGAGCGGCGCGGAGTGGAAGTCATTCGTGCCGCCCGGCGTGACGTAGTAAAACTCGAAGCGATCGAAGGGCTGCCCGTCCGGCACCGAACCGAACGATCGATCCGGATGGATGTTGGCATAGTTGAGATAATCGAGCACCTGAGGCTGGCTGTTCAGGTCGAGAAAGGTGAGCGCAACCGAACCGGCGCCGGGACTCAGGCGGAAGTTCGTGTGAAATTCCGTTGCGGTGGATTGAGCCGGCTGGCCGTCGGCGAAGATGACCTTGAACCCGCCAGGATTGATGGTTGCGCCAGTCGGGAAGGCCCACTGCGTGAGGTTCGTGTAATTGTCCGCCAGATAAAGGCCATCGAGTGAGACCGGGTTCGTGCCGGGGTTGTAAATCTCGATCCACGGATCGGCTTCATTCGCGCTGTCGCGAATGCCGTTCACGTTTTCCGGCTCGACTTCGTTGATCCACAGCGTCGGGAACGCGGGTAAAACTCCCTGCACGGAGTTGGCGGCGCCAGGCGTGGCGAGCGGGGCGGAAGAACTGGCGGCCCAGTTCGCGGCGCGACGGGTGTCCTGCGCCGGGTCGATCAACTGAAGCGACACGCCGCTGTTGGTTCCCAGCGCCGGCCAGGGCGGCTGGTTTTCGTAACGCACCTTGCTGACGGCGAGGTCCTGAGACGGCGTCGCGCCAGGTTTGATGAGGGTCAGCGTTTCGCCGTTGAGATCGAGCCTGCCGTTGAACACGCCAAACACCGGGACGCCGGGCCCGTACACCGCGTCGAAGGCGGCCGCGTCCCCGGCGACAACGAGATAGCCGTTCGGCGTGATTGCCGATCCTTCCGGAAACGTATAATCGAGTCCGTTGAAACGATAATTCGAGAGATCGAACGTAAAGTCCTGCGAGTTGTTGTAAAGCTCGACGAACCCGGCGCCGGGGATGGCGGGTGCGTACATGATTTCGTTGATGACAAGGTGATCCTGCGGCAACTCCGGCGCGCCCGTGTAGGTGACCGAAACGGTGGCGGAATAGTTGGAGAGCAGCCGGCCATAAATGTCGTAGACGGAAACGACGAGCGAGTTGGCGCCGGAGTTGACCGGGACGTTCATGGTCCAATTGGTGACGGTGTTCCAGGTGGTCGCGTAGGCCACACCATTCACGCGGATGGTTTTGACTTCCACCGGCGCGACGCCCGTGAGGGTGACCAGATTATTCGCGGTCGTGCCGGGGCCGGCTGCGGTGAAACCCGAAGCGTCAACGGCCGCCAGCTGGGAAAGGATGCTCGTGCGGGCACTGGCGATCCAGGCTTTCACCGCAGTCGAGGGCGACGTGACATTGATGCCATTGGCCTGGAACGCGGCAAATTTGGCGTCCATGATCGCGTTCACGTTGTTGGCGAGCATCGGCCCATTGCACAGCTCCTTGAGCGCACGCCAATAAGCCCGCCGGAACGCGGGCGTGTTGAAGATCTTTGTCATCGGGGCGCCTGACCCGCTGACAGTAAACAGATTTTGACCGGGGCTCCACGAGCCGCTGTTCCCGAGCACGATGTTGTAGTCCCAGATGAACAGCGTCCACCTGCCGTTGAGCGGTTTGTAACCATACATGTTTTGCGAATTCTGGGCGCCGAAACTGTCCCAGTTGCCGACCGCGTGCTCGACGGCGAAGATGCGCATCCATTCCTCCATGTCCGCCTGCGACTCCAGGGTGGGCACGTAAGCGGGGGAACTCGGGCTGTTGGCAGCGTCGACGAGGTCGAAGACATTGGTGTAATTATTCGCCGACTCCTTCACCGCGCGGACGAGATAGTTCCAGCGATAGCGGGCGAGCTTCTTGTTGCCGGTGACATCGAGGTAATTGTTCAGGGTGCACCAGGAGTTGTTGCTGAACGGCATCGAGCGGGCGTTGGAATTGGCAAACTCGAACCACGGTTGAAGTTTGTACAGAAAGCCGTCGGCGTCGTTCGGAAAGTATTCATTGACCATGTCCGAGCCGGGGGTCTGGGTGTCCTCCATCAGTGTGCCGCGCCGGGTGCCGTTGAAATACACGGCGACGTAGCGGCGGTAGTTGTAGGGCAGGCCGAGTTTGCGCACGAGCCAGAAACTGGTTTGCTCGCGCTGGATGGTGTTATCGTCGAACGGCCCGTTGCCGGGCGCGTGGACCTTGTTGAAGTTCTCCGTACCCAGCAGCAGGTCGTCGAGCGGAAACTGGATTGAGTAGTGGCCGTCGCTCACCGGCGAACCGAAGCCCTGGTGATACGGGCTGCCGGCAAAGTGCGATCCGAAGTTGTAAATGACCCGGAAATTGCCATAAACGAACGTGCCGTCCACGTCCTCGTTGCTGAGCACGGGGCGGTTGACCCACGTGCTGACGGCACCTTGAGTGAACCACTGCCGATAAATGCCGAAGCTGCTTGTCGGCGTTGGATCTCCGAAACGGACAAGACACTCGCGAACCGGCGCGTCATTGGGAAAAGCAGTCGCGGCCCCGAGACCGTCAGCGGCTTGCACATAGAACGCGACCATTGTCGCGGCGGCCTGCCCCGGAATGGTGGCGCTGTAAAGGCCGTCGCCCGCGACGGCATCACCGCCGGTGCCGTCGTCCACCATGGTCACCGTCGTGTAGGCCGTCGCCGGGTCGAGGCGGTAGTTCAAATTCAAGGAGGAAACACCGTCCGGATCGTGGACGCGCGCGGTGACGACAACGGGTTGGTTTGGCGCCGGGACGATTGGATTGTGAACAACCTGATAAATCGCGGGACCGGCATTGCTGACGGCGCGAGAGTTGGGAGCGCCGGGAGTTCCGAGATTTGACGGAACCTCCATCCGGCCTCCCGCTT
>DATNDF010000067.1 GCA_035607015.1 Candidatus Angelobacter sp.
GCGTGGGTTGCCCCGTGGATGCGGGACCGATCCACCTGTTGAGAAGGTCCAATGAACCGTTCGTCAAACAAGAAAGGAAACAGACACCCATGAAATCTGCGCCAACTATCCTCCACGTCGGTTTGGACGTCCATAAAGAAACCATCGCCGTGGCCCTCGCCTCCGGGGAGGGGTCGGTGCGCCAATACGGGGACCGCATCAAGACCAACGCCCGCGATGCCGAGCAGTTGGCGCGATTGTTTCGCGCGGGCGAACTGACGGCCGTCCGTGTGCCCGATGAAAGCGACGAAGCACCACATGCATAAATGCATTTACCGCCTGGTCATACGTTGTGAATGGGAATTCGTGACGCCGGTTTGCCTTGAACTCGGAGTCCGCTTCCCCATGATTCCGCGCCATGGACTGGATTTCCGATCCGCAAATCTGGGTCAGCCTGCTCACGCTGACGGTGCTCGAAATCATTCTGGGCATTGATAACATCGTGTTCATTTCCATCCTCGCGGGGAAACTGCCGTCGGAACAGCAGGCCAGGGCCCGCCAGGCCGGCTTGAGCCTGGCGCTGATCACGCGCATCCTGTTGCTGTGCGGCCTGGCCTGGATGGTGAAGTTGACCCGGCCGCTGTTTGAAGTGCCCACGTTGGGGATTCTCGACGAGCCGCATCCGGTTTCGGGCCGCGACTTGATCCTGCTTTGCGGCGGGTTGTTCCTGCTGTGGAAAAGCACGCATGAGATTCACGACAAACTGGAGGGCGAAGACGGATCCGTCACGAGCCGCCTGGCGCCGTCCTTTGTAAGCGTCGTCGTCCAGATTCTGCTGCTCGACATCGTGTTCTCGCTCGACTCCGTCATCACGGCCGTTGGGATGGCGCGGCAGCTCGCCGTGATGATCGCCGCGGTCATCGTCGCGCTGGTGTTCATGCTGATCTTTTCCGGGCGCATCAGCGGCTTCATCCACAAACATCCGACGCTGAAGATGCTGGGCCTAAGTTTTCTGCTGCTGATCGGTTGCGCGCTGGTGGCCGAGGGGTTTCACAAAGAAATCCCCAAAGGCTATATCTACTTTGCGATGGCGTTCTCCGTGGGGGTCGAGAGTCTGAACATCCGGCTGCGTTCAAAGCAGGCATCGAAGGTGGAATTGCACCAGCCGTACCGGTAAGGAGGGGGCCCCGAATTGGCGAAAACAGGGCTTGCCAACCCCCAAAGGCGTGAATAGTCTCACCCCTCTTTTGGAACCAGCGCTCGAACGGGCGCGCGGCCAGAGTGTCATTTTGGGCCGCTCCGATTGGGAATTTCTAATTATGGCAGTGAGAATACGCATGAAGCGAATCGGGGCGACGAACAACCCCGTGTTCCGCATTGTGGTAGCGGACAATCGCAGTCCGCGCGACGGCAAGTTCATCGAAGAAATCGGCACCTATCAGCCGCGCAAGAAGGGTGATAATTTCTCGCTCGATTACGAACGGGCGAAGTACTGGATCAGCAAGGGCGCGCAGCCGAGCGACACGGTGGCCAGCTTTATCCGCAAGGCCGCCAAGGCAGCGCCGGCGGCCGCTTGATTGCGGGGCGGGTTTTATGCAGGCCTTCCTGGAATACGTCGTCAAAGGCCTGGTGGATCGTCCGGACGCGGTGAACATCACCCCGGTGGAGCGCCAGGGCATGACCATTTACGAGTTGCGCATGCACCCGACCGACATCGGAAAGGTCATCGGCAAACAAGGCACGACGATTCATGCCATCCGGTCGCTGTTGCAGGTGGGCGCGGCCAGGAAAGGGCAGCGCTGCACGGTGGAGATTGTTGAAGAGCGGCCGGAAGGTTGAAACGGAGTACGCCCGGCGCAGCCGTACCGCGGCTGCAATCGCGCGGCCATGAAAATTGACGTGCTGACTTTGTTCCCCGCGATGTTTGCGGGGCCGCTCGACGAAAGTATCATCAAACGGGCGCGCGCGGACAAGTTGCTGGATCTGGCGATCCACAACCTGCGGGACCATACGCACGACCGTCATCGCACGGTGGACGACAAACCGTTCGGCGGCGGGCCGGGGATGCTGCTGAAGCCCGAACCGATCTTTGAAGCCGTGGATAAACTGGCGCGGGAAAAGACGCGCGTGATTTTATTATCGCCGTCCGGGCGGACGTTCACCCAGGCGATCGCCAGCGGACTGGCCCGCGAGGAGCACCTGCTCCTGATTTGCGGCAGCTATGAAGGATTTGACGAGCGGGTGCGCGAGGCGCTGGCCGATGACGAATTGTCCATCGGCGATTATGTGCTGACCAACGGCGGGCTGCCGGCGATGGTAATCATCGATGCCGTGACGCGGTTGCTGCCCGGCGCGCTTGGCGACGATGAAAGTTCGCGCGATGAGTCGTTCAGTCGCGGATTGCTGGAATATCCGCAATACACGCGGCCGGCCGAGTTTCGCGGGATGAAAGTGCCGGATGTTTTGCTCTCGGGAAATCACGCGCAGATCGAACAGTGGCGGCGCGAACAATCGGAACAGCGGACGCTCGAACGAAGACCGGACTTGTCCGACCTCGAAGCAATCCGTGGCGGCGGCCCCGGGGCGCCACCCGAGAAGTGACTTTATGAACCAGGCAATACTCGACAAAATTGAATCGGAACAGTTTCGCAAGAACCCCGCGAATTTCGGGGTGGGCGACACGGTGCGCGTGCATACCAAGGTCGTGGAAGGCGACAAGGAACGGATCCAGATTTTTACCGGCGTGGTGATCGGCAAACGCGGCCGCGGGCTGAATGAGACATTCACCGTCCGGCGCATCAGTTACGGAGAAGGCGTCGAGCGCGTTTTCCCGTTCCATTCGCCGCGTGTGGACAAAGTCGAGGTGGAGCGCAGGGGTTCGGTGCGCCGCGCCAAGCTCACCTATTTGCGCAAACGCATCGGGAGGGGCGCGGTGGCTGTGAAAGAGAAAGAAAGCGCAACGGCCGCGCCGGCCCCGGCAAAGTGAAGGGCGCACAAACCGCAATTTCGAACCGGGACCGCGCGCCGCGTCTGCCAATTCCCGGCATGACAGCAAGTCATCCTTTCGGTTACCCTGCCGGCCGTGAAGTGCGTGGTGACCGCCGGGCCAACGTATGAGCCGCTGGATGAAGTCCGGCGGCTGACGAATTCTTCCACCGGCAGGCTGGGGACCGGATTAGCGAATCACCTGGCCGCAATGGGGCACGAAGTCATTCTGCTCAGGGGTTACTACGCCGTTCACAGAGGAGAAGTGAAGTCCAGCCACGTCGAGATGTTTACCACCGCCACGGACCTGCGCACGCGGCTCCAGACTCTTTCCAGCCAGGGCGCCGGCGCAGTCTTTCACGCGGCCGCGGTGAGTGATTTCACGTTTGGCGCGGTCTGGGAACGAAGTGCCGAGAGCGAACTGTCCCGTTGCGTCGGCAAGAAAATCTCCACTCGGAAGGACCAATTGCTCGTTGAGTTGAAACCGACATCGAAGATCATCGGCGAACTGCGGGGCTGGTTTCCACAAGCGTGCCTGGTCGGCTGGAAATACGAACTCGACGGCGACCGCGCGCGCGTTATTGAAGTGGCGAAGGAGCAACTCGCGGCCAACCGGACCAACGCCTGCGTCGTCAACGGCGCTGCTTACGGAGAAGGGTTTGGTCTTGTGACCGGCGCCGGGCGATCCGAGCACCTGGCAGACGCGCCGGCCCTCTACGGCGCGCTCGCCACGCTCATCGATTCCTGAACGGCGGTACGGCGCGGTGCTATTGCGTCACTCTCGCGAAGGCGACCGAATCACGATGGCGCTTGTTATCGGCACGAATGCGGGCGGTCAATGTCTTGCCAATGGCGAACAGAAAAGGCGCCGCGAGGTCGGGCGCTCCACTGGTGAGTCTTTGAAAGGCCCCGGCGGAGATTTTAAGGAGGAGGGAATCCCTGTTCGCCACGACGTCGGCTGAGCGCGGACCGTGATCGAACAGCGCGACTTCACCGAAGAATTCACCGGCCGCCAGTGTCGCCAGAATGCTCTCCTTGTCGGCAATCATCATGCGCACGCGCACCTCGCCTTCGAGCACCAGATACATCGCGTCGCCGGGACTTCCCTGTCGGACGATCTCTGTCCATTGCCGCACGGGCTGCAGCTCCATAAAATCGACGAAACGCGCAAGCTGCGCGTCGCTCAGTCCGGCAAGGATCTTGACGCGTCGCAACGCCCCGGGCTTGAGGGTGAGGGAAGTACCGTCGGGGGCGCTTACGGTGGGCGGGCCGGCCTCCGAGCGCGGTTGAAAGAACATTTTCAATTCGCCGACGTGCTGGGCCTTGTGCCACTCGGCCTTGTCCTGGCGGAAAATCCATGTGCCGGCGGTGACCCTTTCGTCCCGCACCCAGTTCACCAGCGTGGGGAGATTAACGGGTCCATAAACGACATTGTCAACGCCCCAGATGCAGTAGCCGGGCGCGTCGTTGTCGGGTTGCATGAGCGGTTTTTAACCGAGCCGCCCGGTCCGATAAAGGGAAAAAGCGCCGCCAAAAGAGCAGCCGTCAAAGCGGCATCACATCTGTTCAGTGGTTTCAATGCCGAGCACGCCGAGACCTTCTTTCAGCACCTGGGCGGTCAGATTGCACAAAACCAGACGGCTGGCGCGGTCGGACTCGGCAGCCTTGAGGACCGGGCAGTTTTCGTAGAAGCGCGCGAAATGTCCGGCCAGTTCGTAGAGATAATTGCACAGGTAGTTGGGACGATATTCCCCGGCGACCGCATCCAGTGTCAGGCCGAAATTCAGCAGATGCTTGCCGAGCGCGATTTCTTCGAGCGCGGACAGTTTCAATTCCACATTTTGTATTCCACGCTCGCCCTGCTCTGCGCCGCCCTTGCGGAAAATGCTTCTGACGCGCGTATAAGCGTATTGCAAATACGGCGCGGTGTTGCCGTTCAACGCGAGCATCTTGTCCCAACTGAACACGTAATCGCTGGTCCGGTTGGGCAACAGATCAGCGTATTTGACCGCGCCGATGCCGACAATGCGTGCTATCTCGCGTTGCTGCGCTTCCGGCAATTCCGGATTTTTCTCCGAAACGATTTTGAGAGCTCGCTCCTCGGCTTCGTCAAGGAGGTCGCGCAACTTGACGTTTTCGCCGCTCCGCGTTTTTAGAGGTTTGTTGTCCTCGCCAAGAATGGTCCCGAAGTCGATTAATTTTGGCTCGAACAAATTACGTTCCGTCGCCTTGAACCATTTGCCAGCGGTGGAAAAAAGGTGGTCGAAATGATCCCGCTGCCGCGAATCAACAACGTAAAGCACGGCGTCGGCCCTGAGCGCCTCCTTCCGGTAAAGGACGGTGGCCAGGTCGGTGGACGCATAATTGGAAGCGCCATCACGTTTGCGAATGATGAAAGGATGTCCTTTGATATTCGCAGGAGCTTCAGGTTGATTTTGAAAAACGACAAGTGCGCCTTCGCTCTCGACTGCGATACTGTGGGCGGTCAGTTCGTCATAAACTTGCTTGACCTTGTCGTTGTAAAAACTTTCGCCGAAAGAGTGATCGAATTTGACGCCAAGCCGCGAATAGATTTCATCGAACTGTTTTTGCGAGAGCTCGATCATCTCGCGCCAGATTTTCAGATTGTCGGTGTCTCCGTTTTGGAGTTTGACCAGTTCGGCCCGGGCAGCTTCGTGCGTCGCGGCATCATAGCCGGATTTTTCCGGGTCGCACTTCGACTGAACCGCCTTATAGATCCGCTCCATCTCCGCCAGCGGTTCGCGTCCGAGCGCGGCGCGGTCGAGTAATGTCTTCCAACCAACGATCAACATGCCGAACTGCGTCCCCCAGTCGCCGATGTGGTTGTCGGTGATGACGTGATGGCCGAGCAGCCGCAGCGTGCGCGACAGACAATCACCGAGGATAGTCGAGCGGATATGACCGACGTGCATCGGCTTGGCGACGTTCGGCGAACTGAAGTCAATGACAACGGTGTGCGGTTGTTTTGTCTGTTCAACAAAGGGATGCTTGGAGGCTGCGGCAGTCTCCAACGCGCGTGCCAGCGCGGGGATTTTGAGCCGGAAATTGAGGAAGCCGGCGCCCGCCAATTCCACTTTCTCGCACCACTCATTTGCATCGAGCCTGGCCAGCACTTCGTTCGCAAGTTGCCGCGGATTCAGCTTGCGCGCCTTGGCGAGGGACATCAGCGCGTTGCACTGGTAGTCGCCAAATTTCGGATCGGGACAAGGGCGCACGAGCACCGCCTCGATATCCGCGGTATCCGCATCCGGCAAAACCAGGCGGACAGCGTCTCGAATCCGGTCTTGGAGTAATTGATGGATCACGGGATAACGCGGATTGGAGTCACCGCCACGCCAGAACCGCACGCGGGCGCAAATTTCACCGGGCGGTGCCCGTGGCGCCACCCGATTGTTCTTTAACAATGCGATACATGGTATCGGCGTCGGGCGCTTCTTCGAGTGACTGGCGAAACTCGGTTTTATGAAGGAGCTTGGCGATGTTGGCGAGGGTGTGGAGGTGCTTCTGGAACTGGCCCTGGGGAACCAAAAAAAGCATGACGAGCCTGACCGGCTGGTTGTCAAGCGCGTCGAAGTTGACGCCTTTCTTCGAGCGGCCAAATGCGCCGACCACTTCGTAGATCAAATCTGTGGACGCATGCGGGATTCCGATGCCGAACCCGATGCCGGTGCTCATGGATGTCTCGCGTTTTTTGACGACGGCGGCGATCGGGTCGCGGTTTTCCGGCTTGATTTTCCCGGTCTGAACGAGATTGTTGATCAACTCATCGATGGCTTCCCAACGGTTGGAGGCCTGCATTTCCGAAATGATTTGCGCCGGACTGAGGATGTCGCCCAGGTTCATACAGAATTGATCACAGCCCGGTCATTTCGCCTGAATCAAAACTGGTTTTCAAGAGCAATTCTTTTGCGATTGGGTCGTGGTATGCTTTTTTTATGCAGCTCGAGGGCGCGCGGTGCGAGCACGGGGGTTATGAGAATGGGTCGGATGGCCTGTCGGCGCATTGTTCATGGTCGGCACCGCAGGGCCCGGAGCGCTCGGGAATTGACAACTGTTACAGAATTCTTAAGAGAAGGATGCGCTCATGCTTGACGCCGCATTCTACGACACGAAACCGTACGACCGGCAGTATTTCGAACACGGCCGGAACGAGGGCGGCATCCACTGGCGGTTCTACGACTTTCGCCTGCGCGCCGAAACTGCGACCACGGCAAAAGGCGCACGCGCAGTCTGTGTGTTCGTAAACGACTGCCTGGATCGGCCGTGTCTGGAGGGCCTCGTTGAATCGGGAGTCAAGCACATCGCGCTCCGGTGCGCGGGGTTCAACAACCTTGATTTGCCGGCGGCGAAGGCGCTGGGGCTCGCGGTGACGCGCGTTCCGGCCTATTCGCCACACGCTGTCGCGGAACACGCGGTGGCACTGCTGCTCGCGCTGAACCGCAAAATCCATCGGGCGTACAACCGCGTCCGCGAGCATAATTTTTCGCTCAACGGGCTTGTCGGTTTTGACATCTGCGGCAAGACGGTGGGGATCATCGGGACCGGCAAAATCGGCAAAGTCGCGGCCGAAATATTCCGTGGTTTTGGGGCGCGCGTTCTCGCCCACGACCCGTTTCCCGCGCCGGAGTGGGCCGGACGGCACGGCGTCGAATATACGGAATTCAACGCGCTGCTCACCGCGTGTGACATCCTTTCGCTGCACGCGCCCCTTTCAACCCAGACCCATCATCTGCTGAACTCCGAAACGCTCTCCCGGATGAAACGCGGCGCCTTCCTCGTCAACACCAGTCGAGGAAAGCTCATTGACACCGCGGCGTTGCTCGATTCGTTGAAGCGGGGGCATCTGGGCGGCGTGGCGCTGGACGTGTACGAGGAGGAAGAAGGCATTTTCTTCGAAGACCTCTCCGACCAGGTGCTCGAAGACGACGAACTTTCCCGATTGCTGACCTTCCCCAACGTGTTGATCACGGCGCACCAGGCGTTCCTGACGCACGAAGCCCTCACGCAGATTGCCTTGGTTACTACAAAAAACATCTTGAAATTCAACGTCAGCGAACCCTTTTTGGAGGGCACCCAGCTTTGAGCCGTCTTGGGACTTTCGCGATGCTAAAGCGGCCAAACGGGAAAAAATCGCAAGTTGACACGCTTGTTGGTTTTTGGTGTCATCACCCTCCCTTTGACGAAAACGCTATGTACGCAGTATTGGAAACGGGTGGAAAACAGTACCGGGTTACGGCAGGTGACACGCTCGAAATCGAACGATTGACGGCCGAGGTCGGGCAGCCGTTTACCTTCGATCGCGTATTGCTGGTCAACAATGATGGTAAGGTGGCGATCGGTTCGCCGACTGTTGCGCAGGCCGCCGTTGTGGCCGATGTGGTGGCGCACAAACGCGGCGAAAAGAAAATCGCGTTTAAGATGAAACGCCGCAAAGGCTACCACAAGACCATCGGGCATCGCCAGGAACTGACGGTCGTGAAGATCAAGGAAATCAAATCTTAATTGTATGGCACACAAGAAAGGCGGCGGCAGCGTTCATAACGGGCGGGACAGCGTCAGCAAACGTCTCGGTGTAAAACGATTTGGGGGCGAAACCGTCACTGCAGGCAGCATCCTCGTCCGCCAGCGCGGAACCAAGTTCATCGCCGGCAAAAACGTCGGGACCGGCCGGGACTGGACCTTGTTTGCTTTGATCGATGGCAAGGTGTTGTTCGACAAGGACAGCAAGCGAATCAACGTGCTGCCGGCTGCTGCGTCGGCCGCGAATTAGTTGCGCGCCGGAGTATTTCAGGGCGAGGTCACGGGCCTCGCCTTTTTTGTTTCGTAACAGGCCCTGTGATAAACTTCGTGTGGCACTGAAACCGGTGGGGACAATTAACTGTCGTTGTCGCGGTGGAATCGCGGAATCAGGCGTGGCGCTCCACGGCCCCGGGTTTGGATGGTTCGAATCGGTGGGATCTCATGTTCGTTGATGAAGTAAAAATTTTTGCGCGCGCCGGGCATGGCGGCAAAGGCAGCGTTGCGTTTTTACGTGAAACTTTCCGGCCCAAGGGCGGCCCCTCGGGCGGCAATGGCGGGCGGGGTGGAGACGTGATTCTGCAAGCCGACCATGACCTGAACAACCTTGTTGCCCAATACTACCAGCCGCGGCTTGTGGCGCAGAACGGCGAGCATGGCATGGGCAAAGGGATGGATGGCCATGCCGGCAAGGACCTCGTGGTGAAAGTCCCCTGCGGCACGCTCGTCTGGAGATCGGTTTCCGCCCCGTCGACGGCCGCGGGCGGCGGGAAGGCTGAAAAGGATTCGGGGCCCGAAACGCTGAAGCTTTCCACCGGCAAACGGGCTGTCATCCGCTACGCAGGCGGCGAGCGCGCCATGGAAATCAATCTGGACGATGAAGCGGACGCGCCACCGGCGGTTTCCTCGGTCGAAAAGGGCGAGTTGATCGCCGATCTGACCACCCACGGCCAGCAATTTGTGCTCTGCAAAAGCGGACGGGGAGGATTGGGGAATCGAAATTTCGCCACCGCACGCCGTCAGGCGCCGCGTTTCGCCCAACCCGGCGAGCCGGGCGAGGAGGGCGATTTTTTGTTCGAGCTGCGTATCATCGCGGATGTTGGCCTCGTGGGGTATCCGAACGCCGGCAAGTCCACGCTCCTTGGCGCCATTTCCAAGGCCCGGCCGAAGGTTGCTCCGTACCCATTCACGACGCTCCATCCGCAGATCGGCATTGTGGAATATCCGGACTGGCGCCGGCTCACCGTGTGCGACGTGCCCGGTCTCATTGAGGGCGCGCACCAGAACGTCGGACTCGGCCACTCGTTCCTGCGCCACATCGAACGTTGCAAGATCCTCGTGTTGCTGCTGGACATGGCCGCAACCGACGGACGCCAGCCGTGGGAGGATCACCGGAACCTGCTAAGAGAATTGGAGCTTTATGATCGCGCCCTGCTGGAGAAGCCGCGGCTGGTGGTCGCCAACAAAATGGACGAACCGGCGGCGGGAGCGAATCTGAAGAGATTCAAACAGAAAGTCCGCAAGACGCCCGTGCTGCCGATCGCGGCGGCGTTTGATGACGGAGTCGGAAAATTCAAGGAGATGATCCGTGAAGCTGTGGAGGCGGCGTCGGCCGGAAAGTGATTTACTGTGGACCCTGACTCGTGACCCTCCATAAATATGCTCAAAGCTGGAATTGTCGGTTTACCCAACGTCGGAAAATCCACCTTGTTCAATGCCGTTACGCGCACGCGCAAAGCCGAGGCGGCGAACTATCCGTTCTGCACGATTGATCCGAACGTCGGCATCGTCACCGTGCCGGACGCGCGGCTCGAGCCGCTGGCGAAAATTGCGAAAACGGGTGTCATCATTCCTGCAGCGGTCGAGTTCGTGGACATTGCCGGCCTCGTGAAAGGCGCGTCCCAGGGAGAAGGTCTCGGCAACAAATTCCTCAGTCACATTCGCGAAGTGGATGCCATCGTGCAGGTCGTCCGCTGCTTTGAAGACCCGGACATTCATCACGTGGCCGGCGCCATTGATCCGGTGCGCGACATCGAGACGATCGTCACCGAGCTGGTTCTCGCGGATCTGGATGCTGTGAAGAAAAAGCGCGCCGGCGTGGGCAAGGACGCGAAGCGCGGGGACAAGGAAGCCATTGCGCAGGACGCCGTCCTGGCGAAATTCGAACCCCACCTGGATGCGGGTCGCCCCGGGATCACCCTCGCGCTGACGCCGGAAGAAAAGATCGTTGCGAAACAGTTCTACTTTCTCACGGACAAACCGACCATCCTCGCTGCCAACGTCAAAGAGTCGGATCTGGCAACCGCTGTCCAGAACCCGCACGTGGCGAAAGTCAGCGACTACGCCCGCACCCACATCGGTTGTGAAACCGTCGTCATCAGCGCACGGATTGAGAGCGACCTGATTGATTTGCCGCCCGACGAAGCCCGGGCGTACCTGAAGGAGCTTGGGGTCGAAGAATCGGGAGTCGGGCAATTGATTCGGGCAACCTATCATTTGCTGGGGTTGCGCACCTATTTCACGGCCGGCGAAAAGGAGGTCCGTGCATGGACGGTTCGCGCAGGCGACACGGCGCCCAGGGCGGCGGGGGTGATTCACTCTGACTTCGAACGGGGCTTCATCAAGGCTGAGACGGTCGCTTACGACGACCTTGTCAAATGCGGATCCATCGCCGCGGCGCGCGAGAAGGGGCTGTATCGGATGGAAGGCAAGGAATACGTGGTGCAGGACGGCGACGTGATGCTGTTCAAGTTCAATGTATAAACGGCGCCGCCGGCAAATGTCCGTGGCTTCGCCCAGCGCGAGTTGGAAAACGTCCCGACAAGGGAGGGTTGCAAGTGAAGGCGACTTTCTTTTATGCTCCGAAGCGTAGCGGCGGCTTTAGCTCTTGAATAGTGCACCACGCGGAGAATTCCGAATTCCGTTGAGAACACCAGATGTTTCGAGTCGAATGTCTGGCCCGTGTTGGCGCACTGGTTGGTGCGGGCGCGAGTGGGGCGGGTAGAATACTTCCTGTCGGGGCCCAAAGTTCAAAAGATTGGAGCCACCCTTGCCGTCCATAATTCGAAACGGGGGAAAAACCCGTGCGAAAGGCATCCGCGCCAGAATTCGGGAAACTACGAGAATTTTTTCAATCAACGGCGGGCGCTGCGGTGACATTTTGAATCCGCGCACCGGCTGTCCCTCAGGCCACCGCCTTCTGCACGGTGACCGCACCCAGGCGCATGAAATCTGACGCTCTGCGACGGCTTTGTTTGTGTGTGGCAGCTGAAAGAGCCTGGCCAGGTTTGGCGGGCGATATACGATATCCTTCACATCGGACCCCGCTCTGTTACTCCGGATGAGTGGCTCGTACGAATATGGAGTTTTCCGTCTTCACCTTGTCGGATTGACAATCTTTCTGCTGGTAGCAGCTTGGATTCGGGCGACATCGGAATTGTTCGGGGACGAACCGCCCAGTTGCAACAGGATTCCAGAACGGTGCGACGGCATCGTGCGTGGATCGCGCCAACGCCAAGTTTCAGTGTGGCCATCAACGAAAGACACGGTTGCCCCTCGATTGTGCCAGTCCGCTGGAACGTCCACGAGCGTATATCGACTCGGAGTCAGTGGGTCAAACCCACTCATGTCGATTTGAAGCAATCCATCGTTGATGCTGTCCTCGCGTTCATCAATGAAGACGAAGGCCTGTGCGGGGGTCGGTCCGGTAAATTCCGAGATCTTCTTGAACAACCTGTAACCGGAAGTGTACGGAGCTGAACGTTCACCAACGTAACCATTCATGGAAACGCTTCGAACTCGAGGTGCCCCAGTCC
>DATNDF010000068.1 GCA_035607015.1 Candidatus Angelobacter sp.
CAGCGCGAGCACGTCTTCCTTCAGGCGGATGAGCACGCCCCGCGAGGTGTCGCCGCTGATGCCGCGATTGGCGATCTTCACGCCGGGAAACCAGGCACTGAAATCCTCGCCCCAGCCCTGGGTGATCGAATCACCAAGCAATACCACGGCGTGCTTGTCCCGCTCGACGCGCGCCGCCCACGCGGTGCGGCGATCCAACCAGAGCTTGCGAAACCAATCGGCGCGGCGAATCGGCCCCGCGCCGGGCAGGCCGTCGTCGGTGGCGGGGATTTCGAGACCCGCGGCGGAAGGTTTGTCCTGCGCGCACGAGGTGGCCCCGGCCAGCAGGAGCGGCAGGGCGATGAGGAGAAAGCGGCGGGTGAAACTGGATTTCATGTGGCCCAATTCTGGCAAATCACCGGCTCGACGCAAGATTTGTAAGGAAGGGAATTGTGTAATGATGAAGCGAAGACGCCCTCCGCGTTCCCGCACGGCCACATACGCGCTTCCGAGCGAACACCCTGAGGTCAATCACCGCACGTTTCCCGCGCGCAGCGCATTCAGGGGGTAGAACGTCTCGCGCCAGCGGACGCCGCCCTGGCGCAGCGTGACGCAGGTGGAGTTGAGCAGGGCATACAGGAACACGGGCAGCATGAACGGCGTCAATACCGCACAAGGCCAGGTCCAGCCCACCCGCCGCGCCAAAACAGCCGCCGGCAGGACCAGGGAAAGCGGTGAGAATCCGGCAGCGAGTCCCGAGCGCGTGCCCGCCGCCAGACCGATGGCCAGGATGAAGAAGACAACGGTCACGGCAACGCTTCCCGCAATCGCCAGCCCGAGCCGGAAATCCAACGCGGCGAAATAGTTTTTCTCCATGATCTTGACCATGCTCCAGACCGTGGTGCCCCAATGACATTCCACATCGTCCACTCCAAGGAATGCGCGAGTCCGCCTGCCCGCGCGGCGCAGGAGCAGGCCCAGCTTGACGTCATCCACCACCGTGAGGCGCAGGGCTTCGTAGCCGCCGCATTGTCGATAGGCCCCGGCGCGCACCAGGTTGAAGGCGCCGATGCCGATATACGACCCGGCCCGGTCGCGATTCACACCGGAGAACCAGTTCGACAGGCTCGTTAAAAACAGGAGATGCCACGCCCGGGCGCCCAGACTCTCGATCACGGTCCCCGGAGACAGCGTCACATGGTCGGCTCCATCGCGTTGCGCCACCCGCACGGCGCGCTCGATCACGTCGGGTTTCAACCAGCAATCAGCGTCCGTGAAGAGAATCCAGTCACCCGTGGCCTCGAGGGCGCCGACGTGGCAAGCGTGGCACTTTCCCAACCATCCGTCCGGCAGCACGTCCACGCGTTTGAACTGGATCCGCGCATCCTCTTTGGCCAGCCGCCGAAGGATTTCGCCCGTCCGATCGGCGGAGCGATCGTCCACAACGATGAATTCGGTCTCCACTCCGCGTTGCGCGAGCAGATGACGAATCGTCTGTTCGATCCGTGCTTCCTCATCCCGCGCCGCGATGACAACGGAGCATCGGACAGGTTGCTTGTTCGCCGACACCGCCATCTCCGCGGTCCCCGTCAGCGTCTCGAGCGCGGGCAGCCGGTGCACCCAGCGCAAATGCCAAAGGGCGGAAACCGTCATGAGCAGGAACAGCGCGGCCGTCCCACCGAAGATAAGCATCGCCCACATGATTTGAACGCAGCGGACAAGGACCGCTTCCCTTAACGAACGCCAGCGCGCTTCACTTTCGATGCCGCGCGAGAAAGCCCGGCTCTTTTCCGGTCAGGTCAGCGCGGCGTTGCCGCGCGAGCAGAGTGCCGTAAACGCGCACGTCCCGCACAAATATTTCGAGCCGTCTCTTCAGCGCGTCACTGGCGATCTTTCCGTCCTTTACATCCTCCTCGTCGGCGAACGACACGCCATAGGGCAGCGACCAGGCGTAGCATTGGCGCGCCACGGTGCGGAGCTGATCGGTCACGGTCAGTCCCTTTTCGTGCGAAGCGACGACGGTGGCGAACAGCTTGCCGGCGAACTCGCGCCAAAAGTGGTCGAGAAAATTCTTCATCGCACTGCTGATGCTGCCATGGTAGTCAGGTGTACCCAGCACATAAACATCCGCGTGGTCCACGCGGGCCTGCAGTGGATCGAAACCGGGCGCGGCGTAGGCGGTGTCGGGATTGTAGAGTGGCAATGGTTCCTTTTCGAAATCGAGCACGTCCACGGAGGAGCCGTCCGCGCGCAGATGGTCCGCCACTTGAAGAATCACCGCGCGGGTGACAGAAGAGGGATTCAAACTCCCGACGACGGCGAGGACTTGAAGCGGTTGGTCAGACATCCCGAAAGGTTAGCCGCTTTTGCCGCCGATGCAACGGTGACCTCTTCCCCGGAAACGCGGTGCAGCACTTGTTTTCAAACCACGCCGCAAAACTCTGCCGGGGCGCCCCGGGCAGCAGAACCGCCACGTCTCCCGCCCTACCATGCGTGACTCAGCCTGATGCCGTAGTATTTTCGGTCAACCTCCGGTTCAATCTCCCACCCTTTGAAATGCCTTGTGAAAATAAAGCTGCTGACAATGCCAATGGACGCGCCGGCGATCACGTCGTGCGGATGATGTTCGCGGGCCTCGACACGGCTGTAGGCGACAAAGGAGGCTGCCGCATACGCCGGTATGCCATACTCCCAGCCGTAACGCTTGCGCATAAACTCGGCGGAAGAAAAGGAAATCGAACTATGCCCCGAAGGGAAGGAATGCCGGCGTCCGTCGGGCCGCTTCTCGTCAATCGAATACTTCAGGCCATAGGTAACCCCGAGCGCGAGTGCCGTTGACTCGCCAAGTTGCAACGTGCCCTGGCCATCCTTGTAACCGAGTGTCAGCCCTGCCGCGGTTGCAGGCAGGAGATATTGGACAATGTCACCCGCAAGTTCAATTCGATCGCCCGCTCGTGTGCTGACGCAGCCGGCGAAACCAAGGAACATACCCGCGAATAACGCAAACCGGGACATACGTTGGATGGCACGTTTGGCTGCCGGCGTGTTACGCGCCAACGGGTGGAACGACGAACAAACCGGCGTTTCAGACGCAGCCGGTGGCTGCAACGCTTTCACGGCATCGCTTTACATTCCGTAAACCAAAATCTTGAAGCTGCCGGCAATCATCTTGGGGCGTTGTCGCCGCTCGCCTGCTGCCGGCTCCGGGGACGGTTCGAATTTTGCCGAAGCCAGGTAAATCTTGTGGGTCTTCGGGTCGAGCGTCATCGTCCGGGCGCCTCGCTCGGTCTTCAATGTTTGCACCACGGTAAGTTTTTCAGCTGAATCTTCGTGCGCGATGGTGACCGTTCCGTCGCCGCATGAACTGAAGGCGTACTGTGTCCCCGGATCAAACGCATTGGCGTCCACTCCGTCGCCAATGGGCACCGTGGCGACCACCTCGCCGCTCGTGCTGTCGATCATCTCCATCAGCTTGTTGTGGCAGCCGATGAAAAGCCGGTGATGGGCCAGATCAATCGCCATTCCTGAAGCCTCCTCGCCGGGCGCGATCGGCCAGCGATTCACAACCTCATGCTTTTTGGTGTCAATGGCTACAATCTCGCTCTTGTCTTCGAGATTGTCATAGACGCGCCCGGCTTTCGGATCCGCCTGCGCGAATTCCGGCTTGCCGCCCAGCGGTATCGTGGCAACGACCTTGTCCGACTTCGCATCAATGACCGTTGCCGACTGGCCGCGCCCGTTGAACATATAAACCTCGTGCCGGCCCGGCTCGTAAAGCATTCCGTCC
>DATNDF010000069.1 GCA_035607015.1 Candidatus Angelobacter sp.
CACTCGGAGTGCGGACAACGTGTTGAAACATGACAGCTATCCAGATTAGATCAGAAGACAGACGCCCGCCAAGGTTTCGCGCATCAAATGACGGTCCCGTGCGGCACGATGCCGTTCTTGGGGATGATGATGATGCCGTCGCGGATGTAATACAGTTCGTGGTCCACGTTTTCCGGTTTACCGTTCGGCGAGATCACGCAGTCGCTTCCGATGCGCGCGTTCTTGTCGATGATGGCGTTTTCGACCCGCGTGTTGTGGCCGATGCCGATCCTCGGTTTGCCCGCCGCTTCGTGGCGCTGGATCGAATCGTGGGACTCGTAGTAATCGCAGCCGAGCATGATGGTGCGGTTCACTTCACAGCCGGTGTTCAACATGCTGCGGACGCCAATGATGCTGTGCGAAATTTTCCCGCGGTTGATGATGCAGCCGTCGGAAATGACGGCGTGGTCAATCTGCGCACCGTTGATTTTTGAGGCGGGCAGGAAGCGCGGCCGGGTGAAGATCGGCGCGCTCATGTCGAAGAAATTGAACCGGGGCAGCTCCGAGGTCACGTCAAGGTTCGCCTCGAAAAACGAACCGATGGTCCCGATGTCCTCCCAGTATCCCTGGAAAATGTAGGAAAAGACGCGATGGGTCTGAATGGCGCCGGGGATGATGTGCTTGCCGAAATCCGCATGGTTGTTGTCGAGCAGCTTGATCAGGATGTCGCGGTTGAACACGTAGATGCCCATCGAGGCCAGGAAAAGTTCGTCTTCGCCTTCGATGCCCAGTTTGGGGTACCAAGCCTTTTCCAGTTTCAAAGAGTCGAGCGCGGCCGGGTCTTTCGGCTTTTCGACGAAACGCGTGATGCGGCGCTCGGTGTTGATCTGCATGATGCCGAGCGATTGCGCCGGGTCGCGCGCGACGGGAATGGTCGCAATCGTCACGTCGGCGCCCGTCACCGCGTGCTGGGAAAGGATCTCGCGGAAGTCCATCCGGTAAAGCTGGTCGCCACTCAGAATGAGCGCGAAATCAAAATCGTGGTTCAGGAAGTGAAGGAGATTTTTGCGCACCGCGTCCGCCGTGCCCTGGTACCACGAGGCATCGGTGAACGTCTGTTCCGCCGCCAGGATTTCGACAAAACCACCCGAGAAATGGTCGAACTTGTAGGATTGCGAGATGTGCCGGTGCAGCGACGCGGAATTGAACTGCGTCAGCAGGTAAACGCGCCGGAGGTTGGAGTTGATGCAATTGGAAATCGGGATGTCCACCAACCGGTATTTGCCCGCCAGTGGCACGGCCGGCTTGGAACGCTCGCGTGTGAGGGGAAACAACCGCGTCCCCTGCCCCCCGCCCATGATGATGGAGAGAACGTTGCTGGTGTTGGCGGACATTCGCGCGCCATTGGACATGGTGAAATCCATTCTTGCGATTTGACGTGTTCCTTTTATACCCTGCGCCGACAGACAAGCGCAAGCAGCAAGCAGGCCCGGGACGAACCGATCATGATGCGACGAAAGTGCGGGCGCAAAATTGGATTCCTGACGGTTCCGCTTTTTGAACTCTTCATCACACTGTGAAACCTGATTTATGTGCGGCATCGTAGGCTACGTCGGCCGGCGCGAAGCGGGCCCCATTCTGGTCGAAGGACTGCGCCGCCTTGAATACCGGGGTTACGACAGCGCCGGTTTGAGCGTGCTGGACCGCGCCGTTCTCCAGACGCGAAAGAAAAAGGGGCGAATCGACGAAGGGCTGGGCGGCCTTCTTCAATCCCGGCCGGTTGCCGGCCAGCTCGGCGTCGGACACACGCGCTGGGCCACGCACGGTCCGCCCTCGGACGAGAACTCACATCCGCACCTCGATCAAACCGGTCACATCGCCGTCGTGCATAACGGTGTGATTGAGAATTTCGAACGTATCAAGGAACGCCTGGCCCAGACCGGGCACCAGTTTCAGTCCGACACCGACACCGAGGTCCTCGCCCACTTGATAGGCGAACATTATGGGCGCATCAAATCGTCCGGCGCACTCCCGGAAAAAGACGACGTCCCGCCGCTGGCACGGGCGGTCATGGCGGCGCTCAAGGAGGTCATCGGCACATACGGCATCGCGGTGGTTTGTGCGGACTGCCCGGACCTCATTGTCGGCGCGCGCCGCGGCTCGCCCTTGCTGGTGGGGATTGGCGAAGGTGAGAATTTTCTCGCCAGCGACGCCAGTGCGATCGTCGCCCACACCCGCCGGGTGGTTTATTTGAACGATTATGATGTGGTCAGCCTGACGCCGGATCAGTTCAAGGTTGAGAACCTCGGCACGAACACGGCCGCCGCCCAGATCAGCCGGATCGAATTCAGCCCGGAAGCGGCTGAGCGCGGCAAATTCCCGCATTTCATGCTCAAGGAGATTTTTGAGCAGCCGCAGACGATCGGGAATGCCATGCGCGGACGACTGGACCACGAGGAGGCGACGGCGAAATTTGGCGGCCTGAACATGACCATGGCCGAGCTGCGCGCGGTGGACCAGATTGTCATCGCGGCCTGTGGCACGAGCTGGCATGCCGCGTTGCTGGGAGAACATCTGCTGGAGGAATTCGCGCACATCCCGGTCGAGGTCGAATACGCCAGCGAGTTCCGCTATCGCAACGCGCCGATCGAAAAGCACACGCTCGTCCTCGTCATCACTCAATCGGGCGAGACGGCCGATACTCTAGCAAGCCAGCGTGAAGCGCGCCGGCGCGGACACAAAGTGCTGTCGATTTGCAATGTCGTCGGCAGCACCATCGCGCGCGAGGCGGACGGGGGTATCTATCTGCATGCCGGGCCGGAAATCGGCGTGGCCTCCACCAAGGCGTTCACTTCACAGGTCACCGTGCTGACCCTGCTGGCTCTGCTCATGGGGCGGATCCGGATGCTCGCCGCCAGCCGCGGCACGCAGATCATCCAGGCGCTCGAAGCCATTCCCGAACAACTGGAAAAAGTCCTGTCACTGGACAATGCCATCAAAAAAATCGCGTTGAAGTACGCAACAGCGGAGGACTTTTTTTTCCTCGGCCGTCTCTACAACTTCCCCGTCGCGCTCGAGGGCGCACTCAAGCTCAAGGAAATTTCCTACACCCATGCCGAGGGCTATCCCGCCGCGGAAATGAAACACGGACCCATCGCGATGATCGACGAGAAGACGCCGACAGTCGTTGTTATTCCGTCGGGGACACTCTACGAAAAGACGTTCAGCAATCTCGAGGAAATCAAGGCGCGCAACGGTCCGATCATCGCCGTGGCGACCGAAGGCAACACGAAAATCGCCTCCAAGGTGCAGGACGTGATTTACCTGCCGCAGACGTTGGAGCCACTGTTCCCGCTGCTGGCAGTCGTCCCGCTGCAACTGCTGGCCTACCACATCGCAGTCGCCCGCGGTTGCGACGTGGACAAGCCGCGCAACCTGGCCAAGAGCGTGACGGTGGAATAACAGGCGCTCATTCGTAACGCTGTATTCAGGTAATAAACTCGGAAACCGTGGAATAGAGTTGGAAACTGCGTTGAAGCGGAAACCCGTCAATTTTCACTACTGGCAGGGGACCGTGTTGCCCCTGCTCGGCATCGATGACTAGAGGCTCACGTATCGCTTCCAAGGCTGGCAATTCCGCCTGACCGACGTGCATGGCTACTGTAGGTGAAATAAGCTTTTTGCCGAATGGCAGATTCGACCCAATTTCAACCTCAATCTGGGCTTTGATGCCGAGAATGGAGTGCCAGACCCAAGCGATGAACATAACGACTGGCTCAGAGTTTTAATGCGCGGTTTCTGAGGCTTTCCAAGAGAACGGCGGCGAAAATCACGGCGCTGATAATCATCGAGTAGAGGTAGGGATTGGCGTTCGTCATCACGAGACCGTTCTCTATGGTCTGGATGAGCACGGTGCCAAGCAGGGTGCCGGGTAAAACACTTCCTCGCCCGCCAAACAGGCTGGTCCCACCCAAGATGGCAGCCGTGATGGCGGCGAATTCCTTTTGCTCGCCAAATTTAGGCGACACCGCGCCGAGCTGGCCTAGCGTGACCATCGCCGCGATGGCTGCGCACGCACCGCTGATGAGATAGACCGTCGCCAAGATCCTGCCGGTGCGGATTCCCGCCTTCTTCGCCATCTCTACGTCGTGACCGACGGCAAAAATCTGCCGCCCGAGTGGCGTGCGCGTGAGCACGAGATGTGCGACCACAAGCACGACTGCGAAGAGCCACGCTGGCAACGGCACGCTGAGAACTTTTGCAGCGCCGAGCTGCAGAAAACTGTCCGGCAGATTCATCGCGCGTGTCTCGGTGATCCGCAGGCCGAGGCCGCGTCCGATGAACAACGTCGCGAGCGTGACGATGAAAGCCGCGACGCGGACGCGCGTAATGAAAAAGGCGTTGAACGCGCCGAAGATGAGCGAGACGCCGACCATGACGAGCAATGCGAGCGCCAGCGGCGAGCCGGCGAGCGCCATTTTTCCCGCGATGGCAGCGGCCACGAACATGATCGCGCCCACAGACAAGTCCACTCCCGCCGACAGCAGCACGAAGGTCATGCCCACCGCGACAATGCCGGTCGATGATGCTTGCACAACGATGTTCACCAGATTGCGCGGCTCCAGGAATTTCCCCGACTGCATACCGAAGAATGCGAGAACGGCGACGAAGAGCAGCAGCGGCGCGAAGTCGAGCAGACGTTGTCCGGCGCGATTCACGACTTCACCTCTTTCGCGGTCCCAAGAGCAGCGGCCAGGATGCGCTCACGGTCGAACTGCACACGCGGCAGGTCGTCCACCAAACAGCCGCTGCGCATGACGAGGATGCGGTCACACAGCCCCATCAATTCCTCCAGCTCAGAAGAGATGACGAGCACGCCCACGCCTTGATCGGCGAGTCCGTGGATGAGCCGGTAGATTTCAAACTTCGCGCCCACGTCGATGCCGCGCGTCGGCTCGTCGAGGATGAGCACCTTGGGTTTGCTCAACAGCCACTTGCCGAGCACGACTTTTTGCTGATTGCCACCGCTCAGGGTCCGCACCGGCTGCGTGTCGCTCGTCTTGGAGTCGAGTTGCACCACCGATCGGATACGCGTGACGGCGGCCTGCAACGAGTCGCGCAGGAGCCAGCGCAGCGGGGTTCGCCCATGCTGCGGCAGAGTAACAAGCGCCAGGTTATCGGCCACGGCCGCGTCGAGACACAGCCCCTCGCTACGGCGGTTCTCGGTGAGAAAGGCCACACCGCGCTCAATCAAATTGGGAGGCGAGAGATGGTGAAGCACTTCGCCCGCAAGCCGCACCTCCCCGCGCTCACGCGGGTCGAGACCGAAGAGGATGCGCGCCAGTTCCGAGCGGCCCGCACCCATCAGGCCGGAAAGCCCCAGCACCTCGCCGCGATGCAGGGAGAAGGAAATGTTCTCCGCGACGCCCGACTGTGAAACGTCGCGCACTTCCAGAATGGGAGCGCCTTCCTCCGAGCCGAAGGCTTCAGCGCGGCGTTCCGGGAAAAGCTGATTCATCGTTCGCCCAACCATGAGCGAGACGAGTTTCTCGGTGGTGAACGTCTTCGTCGCGCCGGAACCCACCACTTCGCCATCGCGCAACACCACGATGTCGTCACAGAGCCGGAACACGTCGGCCAGCGTGTGTGAAATGTAAATCATCGCGAGACCGCGCGCGCGCAGGCGGGCGATGAGCGCAAAGAGCCGCGTCGTCTCGCGTTCGCTCAACGAAGTGGTCGGCTCGTCGAAGATGATGAGCCGCGCTTCGATGCTCAGGGCCTTGGCGATTTCGACCAGTTGACGCTCGCCGGCGGAAAGTGTTTTCACCAGTCGGTGCGATGGAATTTCCAGGCCCACTTTGCGCAACAACTCCGCCGCGCGCTCGTGCATCTCGCCGCGGTGGATGAATGGCGTCGTGCCCGCACGCGGAAACCGGGTGAGAAAAATATTCTCCGCGATGGAGAGATTCGGAAACAGGTTAAGCTCCTGATGAATGAACGCAATGCCGCGACGCGCGGCGTCCTGCGGGTTCTGCGGCGCGTAGTCCGCTCCCGCAAACCGGAGAGTGCCAGCTTCGGGCTGGAGATTCCCGCCCAGGATGTTCACCAGCGTGGATTTGCCCGCCCCGTTCTCGCCGACCAACCCGACCATGCCGCCCGCCGGCACGCTGAAGCTCACGCCCTTGAGCACCTTGATGCCGAAGAAGGCCTTCTCGATGCCGCGCAATGAAAGGAGTTCGCTGTTTGCTGTTCGTTGTTCCTTGTTCGTGGTCATGCGCTTGTTGCCTCAACCACGAACTACGAACGGCCAACCACGAACCTGTTCCGGACCGCATCCAGCACGGCGGCGAAAAGGATGACCGCGCCCTTCGTGATGGTGATCGAGAACTGCGAAAGGCTCAGGAGGTTCAGCGCGTTGTCGAGCACGGTGAGAAAGAGCACGCCGAAGAACGTCCACGCAATCTTGCCCATGCCGCCGAAAAGGCTCGTGCCGCCCACGACTGTCGCGCCGATGATGTCCAGAAGAATTTCCCGACCGAGCACAGGCGAACCCGTCTCAAGTCGTCCGGTGAGCATCACGGAGGCGAGCGCGGCGCAGAGTCCGGACGCAACGTAGGCGGCGAAAGTCATCGCGCGCACCGGAACGCCGGAGATGTGCGCGGCGGTGGCATTCTGACCGACCGCATAGAGCCAGCGTCCGAAGACCGTGCGACGCAGCATCAGGTGCGCGGCGACGCCCAGCGCAGCGGTGAGCGCAAATGCGATGGGTAGACGCTGGCCGAGGGCGAGGAATGATCCCGGCAATCCGTAGATGTTCTTTGATTGCGTCAGCCAGACGGCGAAGCCGCTCAGGAACATCATCGACGCCAGCGTCACGATGAACGCCGGCAACCGCAGCATCGTGATGACGGTGCCGTTCAACGCGCCCAGCCCCGCGCCGAGCGCAAGCATCACCAACACGCCGATGATCGCCGGAGTCCCACCCCCGTCGCTCGTCATCAGCTTCGCCCCAACCACGCTGGTCAGTGCGATGATGGATGTCACCGAGAGATCGATCCCGCCCGTGATCATCACCAGCGTCATCCCGACAGCGACGATGAAGAGCGGAAGCAAATAGCCGAGGGCGTTGAGCAGGTTCGCGCTGGTGCCAAGCCCCGGCGTGAAAGGCGCGAGCGCAGCGAACATCAACACCGTGAGCGCGAGAACGAGATATTCGGAGAGACAAAGGCTCCGAAGACGGGTCGTAGTTCGAGATTCGAGATTCGTGACGGGAGTTGCAGCCATGAATCACGCCTCGTCATATTTCGTTTTGAGGCGCATCACTTCTTGATATTCGCTCCCCACATGCGCGGTGCCATTTCATTCAAGTTACCCTGGTGAATCACGAAACCGGGATCGAGAATCAATTCGCCCACCGTCTTGCCTTCGCGCCGGTCGAGCAGCGCCTGCACGCTTTGTTGCGCTTCAAAGTAAACATCCTGCACTCCAGTCGCGTCGAGGTAGCCGTCCTTCAACATCTGGTAGGCCGTCGCGTCGCCGTCGAAGCCGCCGAGGATGACGTGGCCCGGCTCGCCAATCTTTTTGTAGCGACCCGCGGCTTTGAGCGCAGACGTGATGGATGGGAACAGAAAATCCGATGACGTGAAAATGAAGCTGATGTCGGGATTCGCCTGAAGCGCGTTCGCCACTCCGGCCTGCGCCTTCTCCTGATTCCATTCGCTGGGCACGCGGGACACGACTTGAATGACGCTCTCATTCCCTTTCACCGCGTCCTCGAAGCCGTCGCGCCGGCCAATGGCATTGATGTCGCCGAGATCGCCAAGCACGACCATCGCCTTGTGCTTGGTGCCGGTCTTCTTTGCCTGCTCGATCATGTAGGCCACGGTGTCGCGCGTGAGCGTGCGATTGTCGGCGACCACGGCGGTGGAGACGGCGTCGGTTTTGTCGGCGGGCCGGTTGAAGAGCACGATGGGAATCCTCGCCTCGTTCGCCGCGCGAATCATCGGGATGCAGGTCTTGGCATCCTTGGGCACGAGGATGATGCCGTCCACACCGCGCGTGATGAAGGTCTTCACCTGCTGCAACTGCCGGCTCGCGTCCTGGTCAGCGACAGCTTCCAGCATGGTGATGTCCCGCTTCTTCAACTCTGCTTTGATGGCCTCGAAGCCCGCGACCCAATACTCCGTCTGCAACGTCTCGAACGCCACGCCGATGTTAAGCTTCTTCGCGCCCGGGGCGGATGGCGGACTGGTATTGCCGTCAGGGTCTGATTTGCCACAGCCGCCGCACAGCAGCGCGCCGAAAAGTGCAACGAAGGTGAGAGGGAACGAAGTGATCCGTTTCATATTCTTAATGGTGTCGGGATGATGTCCGCAGGGTGTGAATCTTTTTCTTTTGGCCCGGTGTAACGACAGTATTCGTCCGCGCCGAATCGTAGGCAGCAAAGACCAGTTCCATCGTCTTGAGATTGTCCGCGCCGGTCGTTTCGGCTTCGCGTTCCCCGCGCAGCGCCGCGAGCAAGTCCCGGTGGCAGGCGACCATGCTCGACTGCGAGAGGTCATAACGGGCGTCCGCCCAGGCGTAGCGCGGCGGCGCGTGGCGGCGGCTGTGCGTGCCCTTCTTTGTGGTGACGCGCAGCCGGTAGTCCTCCGTGACTTCGACGCTGCCGCGCGGGCCTTCGACGAACGCCAGCGTCTGCGGAAAGCACTCGCGCTCCAGCGGCGTTTTTGCGTAGGCGACTTCGACGGTCACGCTGGTCTTCGCTTCGCCCATCGCGAGCAGGAGCGTCGCGACGTTGTCGCCCTTCACGCCGGGCGCGAGCGTTTTGTGCAACTGGCAATAGAGCGAGCCGGCCTCGCCGAAGCACGCCCGCGCGGTGTCGAGCAGATGCACGCCAAGATCGCTGAGGATGAACCGTTGGAGCTTCTTCAGCGCCGGTTGATTGGCCCACACGTCGAAGCCGGAGAGGAACGAGAGTCGCGCGCGGAACGGAGTGCCGATGACGCCGGAACGCAGCGTCTCGATGAGCGCGCGCATGGTGGACTGCCAGCGCCAGTTCTCGTGGACGAAGAACGGCGTCTTCGCGCGCGCGAACGCCGCGACCATTTCTCTCGCATCGGCGAGCGATGCCGCCATCGGCTTCTGGCAGATGCACGGCACGCGGTGTTTTGCACAGAGGAGCGAGAGCGGCTTGTGTCCTCCGATCTCGGTGATGTTGTCCACGAAATCAGGCTTCACTTCGCGCACCAACTTTTCGGCGTCGTCATAGACTGCCGGCACGCCGAGGTCGCGCGCGAATGCCACCGCCTTGTCACGCGAACGGTTGTAGATTGCCACACATTCGACGCCGCCGACTTCGCGCCACGCGGCGAGTTGAACGCGCGCCCAAAACCCCGCACCAAAGATGGCAAAGCGGTACGGTTTCATCGTCGCGCCTTCAAGGTGAACACCCGGTTCTCCGTGTCCGGCACGGCGGGCGTCGTCCAAGTGGAGCCGCCGGTGGCGTTCGCGATTTTCACCGAACGTCCGGTGCGCGGATTGAAGCGCGTGACGGAATAATTTCCCGCCGCCAGTCGCAGCGTGGCTGTGCCGCCTTGCCGCAGGTAAATCACGTAGCGTTCGCCCGGCTGCGCGAGGCACAACGCAGCGGCGAGGGGCTTGGTGTTCTCCGTGACCGGCAACGCCTTGCTCTCGCCCGTGACGAGTTCGGGATGCGGCTCCAGTTTCCACCACGCGAACGACTCGAAGAAGTCGCGCATCCGTCCGTAGCCCGCGAGCATCGTCATCTCGCCGTTGCCGCGTCCGGTGATCCAGCCGCCCTGGCCGGCGATGTTCGCGCGTTCGCCCGTCGTCTGATAACCCCCGGCCATCGCCATCTCCCACGCGAGCCGCGCGCGGTTCTCGCCGATGCGGGCGGGCCAAACACGTTTTTCGCCCCACGGAAACGGGTAATGATCCTCGTAGCCGTATTCCTCGTTGATGATCGGCAGCGGCCGGCCGGTTGCGTTTTGGTTCGTGCGCGCCTTGAGCATGAAGTCGTACGCGCCGTGCTCGTCCCAGCTTTGGAACATCACATAATCCACCCACGGTTGCGTGCCGAACGGAAAGCGGCCCGTGCCGTGAACACTCGTCGTGTGGTCGTAAGGATCCCACTCTTTCACCAGCGCACCCATCTTCGCGACCCAAGCTTCGTCGCGGCAGAGATGCCACTCGTTGATCAAATCCCACCACACATTCGCGAAGGCGCCGAAGCGCGCGACGCAGTAGCGATAGTAACACTGCTCGTCCACGCCGCCCATGTTCGCCTTGCCGAACGGATCGACGCCCTTGTCCGCCACGTCGAGCGCGA
>DATNDF010000070.1 GCA_035607015.1 Candidatus Angelobacter sp.
AACGGTCCGCCGAATGGCTCTGCATCATCTGGGCAAATCCATCAATGTGCCTGAGCGGCGCCCGCAAGTCATGGGAGACCGAATAGCTGAACGCCTCCAGTTCCCGGTTGGCCGCCGCGAGTTGCGCGGTTCGGTCCTCAACCCGCTGTTCCAGTTCCGCGTTCATGCGGCTGATCTCGGCGTGCGCCCGTTCAATCTCCGCCTGTCGCGCTTCCAGCGTCTCTGCCATGGCGTCGAACGCACAGGCCAGTTGATTCAACTCACCCGTCCCCGGTGGGACGCCTGTCCGCGCTTTCAAATCGCCACCTGCCAGCCGGTTGGCCGCCGAAGCCAGGGCACTGACCGGGCGGAGGAAGAAGCGTCGAGCGTAAAACCTGGCTGAGATCAGAACCAATACAGTGACCAGCCCCAGGATGATGACATTTCGTGCGAGGGCTTCATTGGCGGCGGCAAATGAGACTTTGAGTGGAATTCCCACACTTACGAAGAGACTGGGTGATTGTCCGTCACTGATTGGAGTCGCCGCATACAGCCGTGGTATCCCGTCCACGTCCGGCGTTTCGAACACCCCCTCCCTCTGCCCGAGGATGCGCTGGACGAACTGTGCGTCCGCCATCGATCGGCCAACCCATGTTTCCGGTTCAGGATAGCGGGCCAGGACGTTTCCAGCACGATCAACGACGGTCACCGCCGCATCGGCCGGTAAACGGATTTGCGCCACCGCATCCGATAACAAGGAGAGTTTCAAGGACGCAAAGAGCACCCGCTTGAACCTCCCTTGCTCATCGAAGACCGGATAGCCAAAATTAAGCGCCGGCCGTCCCGTCAGCCGGCCCACCTGATGATCGCCGATGGAGAACCGTTTGGTTTGCAGGACGCGTTGGAAATAGGAACGGTCCGCAAGGTTGGCGGACACATTCGTCGCCGCACCATTGCAGAACAATGCTCCATTGGTTTCAATCAATCCGAAGTTCAGGTAATCGGGCGAGAGTTTCAGCAGGTTGGAAAAGTGAGTCTCACAGAACGTTCGGTCGGTTGCCAGAACGAGAAAAGGAAATTGGGTGAGCGTGGCGAGCAACTGTCGCGTGTTTTTGATGAAGTTCTCCTGGTTTGCCGCCGCCAGTTGGGAGATCGCGATGGCCCCCTCCCGAACCCTTGCCTTTTCGATTCGGCGTTGCTCCAGATTGCCGTACAGCACCAGGGCGAATCCGGGTACAACCAGCAGGAGCACCAGCAGAATCAACCGGGTCCGAAAGAGGGCGAAGAAGGGCGTGCCCGGCAGGGCACCGCTGGAGTTCCCAGGGAGATTCGACCGGTTTGTCGTGGAGGAGCGCAATGATGTATTCGTATGGAGTTGAGCCTCGTGACCGCGGAATCCTACATTTTGGGCTCTCTGAAACAAGTTATTAAGCGTTTTCGCTGGCCCCAATCGTCACCGGGTTTCGCCGGGGTGCAATAATCGCGAACTGACATCAAGTTCACGCGTGCGACAAACGTAGTATTGCGCGGGAGAGAATGGCGGCAGGGAATCGAATCGTGCAGCATGTGAGCCGCGCAGACGGTTCCCCGGAAGTGACCGCGCCGGTGTCTGTTCCCTCCCAACCGGCGCGATCACGGATTTTACCATCCATCGGAAGGCTCACTGTTCCTGAGGCCCGCTCCCGGACCTTGATCAATTCGCGGTGGGTCGGTCGCGATCATCGCGAACATTGTCGCTTAAAGTATGCAAGCCTGAAGGCGATTCGCGGTGCTTTCGTTTTGACTATTCCGTCCAACTGGCCTACACTGGCGCAAGTTCACCGAGGGATCCGAAACCATAAAGCGACTCCTTATGACTGCCCAGTCAGCGAGTTCCGAACTGCGTATTCTTCATCTGGAAGACAATCGCACAGACGCGGAACTCTTGCAGACGATCCTGGAAGCCGAAGGGGTGAATTGCGCGATTCGAAGGGTGGAAACACGGGAGGCGTTTGAGTCGGCGTTGCAGGAACAGCCCTTCGACCTGATCATCTCGGATTTCACGCTCCCTTCCTTCGATGGGCTGTCCGCGCTGGCCGTTGCCCGGCAAGTGAGGCCGGAAGTGCCGTTCATTTTTGTTTCCGGCACCATCGGCGAAGAATCGGCGGTCGAAGCACTCCGGCGTGGAGCCACCGACTACATCATCAAAGACCGGCTGTCCCGCGTGGTGTCGTCCGTGCAGCGGGCGGTGCAGGAGGCCCGGGCGCGGGCGGAGCAGCGGCACACCGACCAAAGAATCCGGGAACAGGCGGCGTTGTTGGACAAGGCTCGCGACGCCATTTGCGTCACCGACATGGATCAACGGATCACCTTTTGGAACAAGGGAGCCGAGCGCCTGTATGGCTGGAGCGCCCAGGAGGCCGTCGGCCAGAGCACGGGCGAATTGTTGTTCCGGGGCGGCGCAATACGCCCGCTAGAGGTGCTGAAACAGTTGATCCGGCAGGATGAATGGCAGGGAGAGTTGCACCGGGTGGGCAAAGACGGGCGTGAAATCATTGTCGAAAGCCGCTGGACGCTTTTGCGCGATCCCTCGGGCCAGCCCGGCTCGATTCTGGTCATCGACACGGACATCACGGATAAGAAGCAGATTGAGGCGCAATTGCTCCGCACGCAACGGATGCAAAGCATTGGCGAGCTGGCCGGTGGAATCGCCCACGATTTGAACAACGTGCTGGCCCCGATCTTGATGGTGGTCGACCTGCTGCGCGAAGAACTGGCCAGCGAGGACAGCCGGGCGATGCTGGACACGGCCAAAACCAGCGCCCAGCGCGGAGCGGAGATGGTCAGGCAGATCCTGGCGTTTGCGCGGGGAGTCACCGGGGAATTGAAACTTCTGCAGGCCAAACACCTGGTGAACGAGATGATCAAACTGGTTCGTGATACTTTCCCGAGGACCATCCAGATCAAAAGCAACGTGGCGGGAAACCTCCACCCGATACTGGGTGATGCGACTCAACTGCACCAGGTCCTGTTGAATCTTTGCGTCAACGCCCGCGACGCCATGCTCAAAGGTGGAACGCTGCGGGTCGAGGCCGAGAACATCGCCCTGGACGCGCGCCAGACCGCGATGTTACCAGAACCGGTCTCGGGGAGATTTATTGTATTGACGGTTTCCGACACGGGCTCGGGCATACCCGCCGAATTGATGGACAAGATATACGAGCCATTTTTTACGACCAAGGAAGCCGGGAAGGGCACCGGCCTTGGACTATCGACCGTGATGGGCATTGTCCAGACGCATCACGGATTCATTGAGCTGACCAGCCAGGTGGGCAAGGGAACAGTGTTCAAAGTGTATCTGCCGGCGGCCAAAACGGAAGACACCGGCTTCGTAAAATTGAGGCTTCATGCCATGCAGGCCGGACGCGGTGAGACCATCATGGTCGTGGATGATGAAGCGGCGCTCTTGGGCATCATGAAGGAGACGCTGGAGGCATTCAATTACCGGGTCCTGACCGCGACCCAGGGCGCGGAGGCGCTGGCCCTGTTCCAACAGCACTCGCGTGAGGTTCAAATCGTGATCACCGACCTGATGATGCCCGTGATGGACGGGGCGGCACTGGTGGCGGAACTGCGGAGAATCCGGCCCGAGATCAAAATCATTTGCATCAGCGGGCTGGGATCGAAAACCAGTTCCACCGACATCGAAGAATTGAACCCGCGGGCCTTTTTGACCAAGCCCTACTCCACCGAGAAACTGTTGGACACCCTTCGTGAGATCATTGCCGCCCAATGACGGGTCGCGGGCTGCCACCTCGCACGACACTATGATAAATCACAAAAAAGCCCGGCGGATATTGTGGTATGAGACCGTCGGTTTCCTGCTTCTCATCCTGCTTTCCTGGCTCAATGAGCTGGTGAGTTTGCCGCATTTGATTTTCGGCAGCGGCGAGCACTCCAATATTCACGAGGCCCTGATGGAAACCTCGGCGTTGGTGGTGGTATGGCTCATCGTGGTGCTGTTCACCAAACGACTGCTGGGACGGCTCTATTATCTGGGGTGTTAAGAGCTGCAGTGCCGTCGTAAGAAGTGCCGTTTTCTGGCCGAATTGTCATCCGAAATCCGGCTGCGTTTAGGATCGCAGTGTGGGCGAAGTGCCGTCCAGCGCCGTCCTCCCCTTTTCTCAATCCTCTTCCATTGAGTTCCGCCGTTGGGCGTGCCGTCCAAGAAAAGCTCGACGGCGATGGAGTTCCTCGGGCAGCAAGAGCGGATGTTCCACCGGCCTTTTCATTTTGTGCGCGATGAACCCGCGCTGGCAGACGTGCTTTTTCCCTCAAGCAGCAGCGCTGTCCCCGCTGCGGTCAGACGGAAACACTGAACCGGCACAGCTTTCTTCGCGGCAACGATCCCAACCAACCCGGCGGGCAGTGCCTCCGCGGCCAGCGGGTGTTTTGTTCCAATCGCGGGCAGCGCGGCGGTTGCGGACGCACCTTTTCGCTGATGCTGGCGGACGTGCTGCCGCGGCACACGTTCACCGCCGCGCGGGTGTGGGCCTGGCTGGTGGAACTGCTGGCCGGGCTTTCCGTCAAGGCGGCCACGGAAAAACTGCGCCTGTCGTTCGCGCTGGAGTCGGCCTATCGCCTCCGGCGCCAGCTGCGCCACCAACTCGCCCATTGGCGCGCGCAGCTCTGCCGCGAGCGACCGCCGCCGGCCAGCGCCTGGGCGGATCCTTTGCTGCAAACGGTCGAACATCTCCAAAGTGTTTTCGCGGGCAAGGTGTGTCCGCCCGCTGCGTTTCAACTGCATTTTCAGCGGCCGTTCCTGGGCTGAACCCGGCGTCGGGTCTTGCCCGGCACCCGAGGCTGGCCGAATTACCACCGACCGTTTTCCCGCCGCCGTTCTTTCCTCTGGGCAACAACACCACAATCCCATCCCACGTTGCGCCCACGCTCCCGTAGCCTCACTCCCGAAACCGGAACGATAGCGCCGGCAATCCCGCTGGCGAATCCGGCCACCGAAACAAATCAATTATGCGCAATCCCACTGCTTATCTGAAAATGCGGGTGCTCGGCGCCATTGACATGGCCGCGGGCAACTCCATCGCCGCCCGCATCAAATCCGTCAGCCAGATGACCTTCACCGACGAGGACGGCCACCCGCGCCGGTTCACCTGGCGCACCATCCAGACCTGGTATTCCCGCTACCAGAAACACGGCGTCACCGTCATGGAAAACCAGCCGCGCTCCGACAAGGGCAAGGTCCGCAAGGTGCCGCTCGAAGACGTGGCCGAGGCCGTCCGCAAGGTCCTGCCCAAGGTTCACGGGCAAACGCCCAGCCGGGCCCTGCTTTACCGGCTCTGCATCGAGGAAGGGCTGCTCACCCGCTCGCAAATCGCGCCCAACACCTTCCGCCGCGTGGTCAAACAATACGAACTGCTCAAGCCGGATACTGAATGTGCGAACAAACTGCGGCTGGCCTTTGCCAAGGCGCACGCCAACGAGATGTGGCAGGCCGACACGCTCTATGGCCCGTTCGTCCAGCTCAACGGCACGCCGGTGCAGACGCGTCTCATCGCCTTCATTGACGATGCCAGCCGCGTCTGCTGTCACGGCCAGTTCTTCCCGGCCGAGAATGTGGACACACTCATCGAGGCGTTGCGCGCCGCCTTTTACAAACGCGGCGTGCCGCACTCCCTCTATGTGGACAACGGCTCCATCTACAGCTCCAAGGAAATCATCCAAATCTGCGCCCGCGTCGGCTGCCTGCTCCACCACACCCCCGTGCGCGACGGCGCGGCCAAGGGAAAAATCGAACGGTTCTTCCGGACGGTGCGTGACCAGTTCCTCGTGCGGGCGCTGGACTTGAGTTCGCTGGACGCGCTCAACCGCCAGTTCACCGTCTGGGTCGAGGAACATTACAACGCCCAAACTCATTCCGTCCTGGGCATGAGCCCGCTGGACCGCTACGCGCTGGATCGCAGCCGGGTCCGGTTCCTGCCGCCCAATGAGGCCAACGACGAACTCTTCTTCGTGGAGGAAGAACGCCACGTCCGCGCGGACAACACCTTCGCCTTCCAGTCCCTTCGCTTTGAAGCCCCGCGCCACCTGCCCGACCGCACCATCCAGGTCCGCTTCGAACGCAAGCGCCCCGCGCAGCGCGTCGTCGTTTACTACAAAGGCGAACGCATGGGCGAAGCCCGGTTGCTCAATCCGGTGGCCAATGATCGAAAACCTTTGACGTCTCCCTCAACGCTCAACGCCCAACCGGCCACTGACCTATGATCCGCTCCCACTTCGGCCTCCAGCGCCATCCCTTCGACACCGAAGCCCTCACGTTGCTGGCCCACCAGCAGGAAGTCTTCGACATCCTCCGCGTCCACGCCCAGCAAGGTGGCCTCTGCCTCGTGCTCGGCGAACCCGGCACCGGCAAAAGCGTATTGAAACAGGCGCTGCTCACCCACGATCCCAAACGCCTGATCACCCCCGTGGTCAACCGCACCCTGCACACCTATCACAACACCCTGCGCATCCTTTGCGAAGCCTTCCAGATCGAGTTCACCGGTCGCGACCATCACTGTGAACGGCTGCTGGTGCAACAAGCCTTCAGCGTCCACCGCGCCGGCAAGATGCTCGTCCCCATCATCGACGACGCTCATCTCATGCCCGCCGACTGCCTGCGCAAACTGCGTCTGCTCTGCGAGGACTTTCCCCGTAAGCGTCACGCGGAGGACCTCTAGTTAAAGGAGTCATAAACGTCGTAGCGTAAGGGCTACGATGAATACGACCCAAGGCGATGAAGCGATCTTGAAGACCGATGTGCTGGGGCGGGTGAAGACGCCCGCGGCACGGCGGGAACAGTTGCTGGAGGAGTTTGAGCGCAGCGGGTTGAGCGGGCAGAAGTTTGCGGAGTTGACCGGCATCAAATATC